>JALGSS010000361.1 GCA_029821745.1 Candidatus Zipacnadia bacterium | reverse complement strand
TGCTTCAATGGCGGCTTCATCGCGCAGTGGTACGCCTCGCCGGCAGCAGTGGAGCACGACCAGGAGAAGATCGATGCGATGGCCGAGGAGTTCGTGGAGTACGGGGGGCAGTTCTACAGCAGTCGAGCACCGACAGATTAGCAGGGCTCATCCGCTCGCGATTGCGCAGTGAGGCTGAGGGGCCCAGACACACCCGGACGTCCAGCGGGAGGTCGCCTGTGTGAACCACCTCGATCGCTTCTACGCCACTATCGCCCGCCGGCCGGTGGATCGGCCCTGCACGTGGCTGGGGCTGCCCACCGAGGACGCCTGGCCCGGGCTCCTGTCGCACTTCGGGGTCGGCAGCCGGCGGGAGCTGATCCTGGCGCTGGACGATGACATCTTCCCGGTCGAGCTGCCCTATCACTCCCCGACCAGCGACGCCATCTACGCGGCCTTCGATTTCGCCCGTGAGGGCTCGCGGGATCTTGCGCACCGCACCCTGACTGCGCCCGGGTTCTTCGCGGGGCAGACCGACCTGGCGAGCGTAGATGCCTTCGACTGGCCGGATCCGGCTCTATACATTGACCCTCGGTTGTGCCGGGAGGCAGTGGCCGAGGCGCCGGAGGGTCTGGCCGTTCTGGGCGTCATCTGGTCGGCCCACTTCCAGGATGCCTGCGCCGCCTTCGGCATGGAGCACGCCCTGATGACCGCCTACGACACCCCGGAATTCTTTCGCGCGGTCATCGACCGGATCACGGAGTTCTACTTGCAGGCCAACGAGATCTTCTACCAGGCCACTGAGGGTTCGCTGCACGCCATCCTGATCGGCAACGACTTCGGAAGCCAAACGGGCCTGATGGTCTCGCCCGCGTTGATCCGCGAGTTTGTGATGCCGGGCACCCGAGCGCTGATCGCCCAGGCCAAGTCTCACGGCCTCATCGTCTTCCATCACTCCTGCGGGTCCATCCGTCCCATCATCAGGGACCTCATTGACGCGGGGGCAGATGTCATCCACCCGATCCAGGCGCTGGCCGCGGGGATGGAACCGGCGGAGCTGAAGGCTGAGTTTGGGGACGACGTCGCCTTCTGCGGCGGCGTGGACTCGCAGTACCTGCTGGTCCGTGGGACTGCTGTAGAGGTGGGGGAGAAGGTGCTTGAGTTGCGCCGCGTTTTCCCCACGGGCCTCATCATCTCCCCGAGCCACGAGGCGATCCTGCCCGACATTGCGCCGGCCAATGTGGCGGCGCTCATGAACGCGGCGCACCGCACGTGGTCTGGGAGGACAACGATGGTTTCGCGCTTCGGCGATGGTCGCGACTGGTTCTTCACTCACCGCTTCGGGCTATTCGTCCACTGGGGTCTGTACGCCCTGGGGCAGTGGCATGAGCAGGAGCAGTTTCGGCGACCGGTGCCCCGGGACGAGTACGCGGCGCAGATTGCCCGCTTCAACCCGGTGCGCTTCGACCCGGAGGCATGGCTGGACTTGGTGGAGGAGGTGGGGATGAGCTATGTGACCTTCACCACCAAGCACGTTGACGGCTTCTGCATGTTCGATAGCGCGCACACGGACTACAAGATCACCAACACGCCCTACGGGCAAGATGTGCTCGCGATGCTGGCCGATGCCTGCCACCGCCGGGGCATCCCCCTGTGCCTGTACTACTCCGTGGCGGACATGCACCACCCCAACTACCCGAACGCAGGTCGCAGCTACGAGTTGCCCGAGCCCGCCCCCGGTGATGAGCCGGACCTGGAGCGGTACCTGGCCTATGTCGAAGCCCAACTTCGGGAGTTGCTCACGAACTACGGCACCATCCACGGAGTATGGTGGGATGCCAACGTCATTGGCCACGAGGATCCGCGCTTCCGGGAGTTGATCCGCTCCCTGCAGCCCGCTGCGGTCATCAACGGGCGCGGCTTCGACGGGCAGTGGCCGGCCCAGGAGTCAGGGGACTTCAACACTCCTGAGCGGGACTACGACACCTCCGGCGAGCAACTGCCGGCCTACACGCGCCCGACCGAGGCCTGCCAGGCAGTGGGCATGCAGAGCTGGGGATACAGGGCCGACGAGGACTACTACAGCGACGCCTACCTCATCCGCAGCATTGATAAGGTGATGGCGAAGGGCGGAAACTACCTGCTCAACGTGGGGCCCAAAGCCGATGGGACCTTCCCCGGTGAGGCGGTGCGGATGCTGCGGGTCATCGGCCAGTGGTACGAACGCGTGCGGGAGTCCCTGGAAGACGTCGCCCCGGCCACTGAACTCACGGCCAACCGGGATATCCTGCTGACCCGTCGCGCCGGCACCGTCTACGTGCACATCCACCAGCCGCCTCGAGGCGACGCGGTGGTGCTGGCGCCGCTGCGGATCAAGCCACGGTCCGCCGTGCTGCTCAACACGGGGGAACCGGTGGCGATGGCTCTGGAGCGCCTCCCTGGACGCCGGCAGGACCCGGAGCCGTGTCTGCGGCTGTGCCGGCTGCCGGTGAACCAGTACCCAGACACCGCGCTGGTGGTGAAGCTGGAGTTCGACGAGGGGATCTGAAGCTAGACGAGCCCGGTCGGGCGCCATTGTTGAGCGCGTGCGCTGTCGGGCTGAGAGCTATACGGACTGCTGCACGAGGCTGAGGAAGCCTCGCGCAGCGATGAGCCACCGATGCTTTGAGGACCGGGTGTGATGTCGGTACACGCGCATGCCAAACAGAGCGGGCCTCCCGGCGTGTCACACAGGGAGGCCCGTGAGTGGTTGCCCAGACACCTCAGAGTGTGGTGGCCGCATACCCCTCAATCGTGTCCAACTCGATCACGCGCCGTGTGCACCCGCTGCCGTCATTTTCCCAGACCGTGAGCGGCGAGGGGCCGTCGGTCTGACCGCACAACTCACAGTGCAGGCCCTCATTGGTCAGATTCGCGCGCACGAGCCGCGAGTCCAGCAGCCGCTTGCAGATGATGCTGACATGCTCGCGTCCAGCGTACTCAACATCCCAGCCATCCAGGCCCCCGATGATCGTGGTGACGACGCCCTCCCAGTCCGGCAGACTGATGGCGTTGATGCGCTCCTCGTGGGTGAAAAGCAGGCCGTGGGCCAGGGCATCCAGACCCAACTTGATGTTGGCGGTCCCGGCCTGGGCGGCCTCCGCGAGCTTCGGGGTCTCGGATTCACCCAGGAACGGTACACGGCCGCTGAGAATGTCGGTGGCCATGTGCGTCTTCCCGACGTGGCCGACGCTTATGGCGACGAAGGTCATGCCCGGGTGCTGCGGGCAGCGGTCAAGGGTCAAGCCGTGTCGCCCATTGAGACCACGAATGCCGTAGGGCTTGGGCCGCCACACCGGCTGGTTGCCGTAGAGCTGGCCGAGGGCCGAGTTGTTGCAGGGCATGTCCACGCCGCGCTCCAGGAAGAGCGGCACCGCGCGCCACCCGACCTCACCGAAATGGGCGTTGAGTACGCGACTGTGGCGGATGCCGGCCTTCGCGAAGGCTTCGTCCATGCGCTGGAAATTGCGGTGAATGGTCTCCGCGGGCAGGTCGAGGCCCGTCTCGTGGTCCAGCGAAAGACCCTCGAAGAGTGTCTCCGTGCCCCCCCGAGAGAGGTCCGGCTTGTCGGCGAGGACCGCGTAGGGCTTGTAGTCCGGGCGTGCCATGTAGAAGTCATCGCGGAAGGCGTGCATGGAGAAGTCCGCGCCGCCGGCGTCATAGATGCGCTTTGCCGCAGCCCAGTCTGTTGGGCCCATCTCGTCAGTGAAGAGGCCCAGATTCGGGCCGATGCCATAGCGGTTCATCACCTTCACGTACTCGAAGGCGTTGTACGTGCCGTTGCAGTCGTCCATGCGCGCTGTGACGTACGGGGGCACGCAGCGCATCGGGAAGGGCTTGGCCGCCGCCCACACCAGCGACCGCCACATCAGGCCATCAATCCCCCGCACGTGACCGTAGACACCCTCGGCATAGAGCTTTTCGCCGGTGCCGAAGATGACCACGCGGCCCTCGGCCGCCGCTCTACAGGCGACCACGCTGCGACCCTCTGTATCGGTCACAAGCGGCTGCCAGGAGTCACCGGTGGGCAATGCCAGAGCCGCAATCTCCTCCCCCAGCTCGATCTCATCACCTTCGGCGTGGCCGAAGGTGATGAAGGAGGAGGTTTCGGCGAACCGGAGCGTCCCTGTCCGCGTCTCTTCGATGTCCCCGGGGAGGAGGTCTCGCAGCGGCGCCGGCCACTCCTGAACCCGTCGGTCGAAGCTCACCAGCCCGGCCCCCTGCTTGATGGCGTCGGCGATCTGCTGGGCCGCTTCCGGCTTCAGCCAGGCAGCCGCCCCGTCGTGGGCAAGCACATAGAGCGCACGCGGTGCGACGTAGGCCGCGATGTAGCCCATGTAGTCGCCACCGTCCAACACCTCGCAGGCCACTCCGAAGTGATCGAGGGCGGCAAAGACGGTCTGGTCTGCGGATCGGCGCTCAGCGCTCTGGCGACTATCGAGTACGACAAGTACACTCCGGTTGCCTGCTGACATGGTATCACCTGGTTGGTTGTGTATTGCTGCTCTGCGTTGCGTTGAGGCCGGACCTCGCGCATGACGGAAGACCGGGGCCTGGTGAACTGCATCACATCACCGACATGCACCCCACTGGCACCCACGACGCCCCCGCACTGACCGCGGATCACAGACTCGTATCTTGCAGGATACGTCGCAGATTGTCGAAGCCCGTCTGGTTGGCATACCGGGCCTCTTCGGGGCCTTCATACTCCAGCGAGAGATAGCCATCGTAGCCGACGGCGCGCAGCGACTGGATCGCCTGGGCGATGCCGATGTCGCCCTCGTCGGCGATCGCCACCTGAGTGAAGAAGCCACGGCCGCGGTCGCGCCAATCGTCTAGCGCCTCAGGCGGCGAGGTGCGGATGTGGTGGTCTTTCACGTGGACCATCCCCGCGAAGGGTGCGCACTGGGCGATGGCATTGAGCGTGTTGTCGAACTCCACCGGGAAGAAGTTGCCCGTGTCGACCAGGAGCCGGAAGTTGTCTCGGGCTACCTCGTCGTGTAGGCGTATAAGTCGCTTGGCCCCCTGAACGTGAAAGCCGTGGTTCTCGATCATCGTGGTGATGCCGCATTGGCCGGCGTAGTCCGCGATCTGCTCGCAGGCCTTGACGAGCAGGGGCAAGTCTCGCTCGAACTGCTCGTCGGTGGCTTGTCCGACCGGGCGAGAAGCGACATCGTGCCGCACGAGTTTCGTGCCCATCCGCATCGCGTTGTCAATCTCGTCTCGGACACGCTGCAGCTCCGCTGCGTACTCCGCTTCGGTCTTGTCAATGAAGCCGGCTCCGAACGTGTAGCAAGAGATGTCCAGACCCACCTTCTCGGCCTTCGCCGCCAAGGCCTCGGCGACGTCCGGGGTGACCTCGAAACCGAGGTTGGCCAGCGGCACGATCTCGATATGGTCGGCGTCGCTTTGCGCCAGCCAGTCAAACACGCCCCACACGTCGAGCGTGCC
>JALGSS010000360.1 GCA_029821745.1 Candidatus Zipacnadia bacterium | reverse complement strand
TGATCGTCACATTGATCGCGCGCGTACTGGGGTTCGCGAGCAGCACAAAGGTCTTCCCGTCGTGTGTGCGTGCGAGCCAGCGCAACTCCTCGGCGTCTGATTCCACCTGCACGCCGGGGGCCTCAGCGCCCAGCATCAGCGGCTTGGCCAGGAACTCGGTCTCCTGGTTGATCTCCTTGAATCGGCCCCACAGGGGCGTCTTCGCAAGGTCCCAGCCCGGGTCGCGGTAGGCATACCAGTACACGCCCCGTGCGCCGCTGATGAGAGCCAGGTAGAGCATCACCCGCGCCTGGGCGAAGGTGGGCTGGTTCATCGGATCGCTCTGCCACCCGGCCTGGAGCAGCACCGTCAGATTCTGCCAGGGCTCGAGGACTTCGCGCGCTGCCGATACGCGGTCGGCGACGAGAGTCAGTGGCTGCGAGGGAATTGGGTAGGCGCTGACTTGGAGCGAGTCACAGAATCCCGCCCAGAGAGCATACTGCGACGGGGCGGCAACGCTCACCGTTAGCGCATGGACGGGATCGGCGCCCCGCAATTCCCTGTATGCTCCCGGGACTTCATCGGCCGTCTCCGAACGCCGCGCAGGTTGGTCGATGATCTTCCAGCTCAGCACGGCGAGATGCCTATTGTACCGCTGCAGCTTGGTCACGGAGGTGGGCAGGTTCGCCTTCACCTGGCCGCCCAGGTACAGCGGGACGTCGACTTTCAGCCCAGAGTCCAGAGCCGCGTTGAGGGCTCTGCCGAAGGAGCTCAGGTCGACCTGAGCCGTGCCTTGAACACAGTTGAATCCCTGCTTGGCGACGCGGGCGTAATCGGCCGGGCCGACATGACACAGGCCGATGGGGAAGAAGGGGTCGCCGTCGGCCACGAAGGCGCCTTCGTCGCTCAGGTTCTTGGGCCGGCGCTTCTGCAGCGGAACGAAGAGCTTGCAGGCCCCCGGAGGAGGGCCCCCCGGAAGGGCGCACTTGATGCTGTACTCGCCAACCGTCACGCTCGGCAGGCCCAGCTCTGCGTCGAAGCTGCGCGCGTCGACCCGCGACAGGTTCACGGTAGGCTTGTATGAGCTCTTGCCGCCCACACGCGCGACCGTGAACTTGAGGGGCGGATCGTCCTGCTCCTCCCACGGCTTCGGGAGGCCGATCCTGAGCTTCAGCACGCGGTCCTTGCCGGCACTAATCGCCTGACGCTCGGGAGTGATCATGATGCCGGGCGGCGCGACCTTGATCAACTCGACGTCGTCGAACCAGACGGTGCCGTTGCCGAACAACTGCAGGATGATTCCGGCGCGGGCGGCATCATCGTCGGCCCTGGCCGTGACCTCGATCTGCTCCCATTGCCCTGTGAGCACCGGCTGTCGGCGCACGCCTCGCGTCGACCGCCTTTCGCCCTGGGCGGTCAGGAACTCGATCTTCAGGGCCGCCAGGGACGGCACCGTCTTCGCATCGCCTTTCACCCACGTGCGCAGAGCATAGGTCGCGCCGCCCTGGATGCCCTCGACGCTCTGCGGCAACCATGCGTTTTCCGTGCCCCGGCGACTCGTGATTCGCAAGCAGACATTGCCGGAGTGCGCTTGCTGCCGGTCGACCTCCACCAGCGACTCGAAGCGCTTGAAGGAGGCTTCCGGCCATCCCTTCGCCCCCTCTTCGAATCCGGGGTTCGCCACCGTCAGCGGCCCGGTCTCAGCCCCGGCAGTCTTGGCGCGTTCATCCGCCGCCCAACCTGCCGACGCAAAGGCGGGCGCGACGGCGATGAGAGCAATCAGAACGCCCCTGTGGAATGTGTGGGAGACTTGGTACGCCACACGTCCGTGACTCTTCACCAACCGGCCCTCCATGCGTGGGATCAGAAGTTATCCACGCCACTGTAGAATACGTACTCATTCGCGTGCAGGAAACGCAGCAGGCTCGCGTTGTCTGTGATCTCGGGGAAGAGCCCCGCGCCGGGACCGATGTATGACCACAGGCCCTTGTAGCTCTCCTCGAGCCGCAGGATGCCGCGCCTGTCATGGTACTCGCTTGCGGTGGGTGCCCAGATAAACGGGTCCAGAGCGCGGGCGAGTTCGCTGTGGTAGAAACCGAACGCAGTCTCCTCGGCTTCCGGCCACTGGGCCAGGGCCGTGCCGACGATGCGTGAAGCAAGCTCACCATCGTCATGCCTCCAGGCCATCTCCGACACCCAGCCTGGCTTGTCGCTGCGGTAGTACCCGACGGCCACGCCATCCTCTTCCACGAGGTAGAACGTCGTGCGGTTATCCCGGAAGTAGCCCACCGATGCGCGTGTCTCCCAGTAGGCCTCGGAGCGGACGAAGGGCCCAGTGAGCGGCTCGTTGAAGGACGCGTAGACCGAGGCCAGAGTCGCCACATCGTCGGGGAACTGCGCCTGGCGCACGGTCAGCCCCAGACCCTCCTTGGGCACCCGGGCCTTCACCATAGCGTTGAAGGCCGAGAACATCTCCCACCCGCTGCTCCCGTAGACATCTTGGTCGCCGAACAGGAAGGAGAAGTCAAAGCCGCTGTCCAGCATCCACTGGCGCGATTCGGCGAGCACCTGCCGCACGTACCCCTTGCGCCGGTGGTTGGGGTGCGTGGCGACGCTGCCGATGGCGCTGATTTTCGCATGGCGCCCGGCGCAGTACATCTCGCGCAGGTAATTGCTGACGCTCGCGACCATCTCGCCGTCGACCAGCATGACCCGGGTCTGCTCGGGTTCATAGTACGGGTCGTGAGTGGCAATATGTGACCACCAGCGGTCCTCGTGGCCTTCGCGATCGTACTCCTTGTAGGACTCGTATATCAGCTCATCGTGCACGCCGAATTCGTCTTCCCGCAGGCCGCGGATCTCGATGCCCATCGGTGTACTCCCTTCGCGTGAGGATCATGTGTCTATTTGCCCGCTGCAAAGGGAGACTCCTTCAGGCACTTGGTGAGGCGAAGCCACGAGTTGTTGTCGGTGGTTTGTGGCCCGTGCTATGGTAGGGCTCACTTGTCGACGTTGGCCGTGCAATCCAGCCCGTCCGCCCCTGCTGCTCTGACCCGGAGCCCGAAGGCGACATCATGCTTGAGTTGCGGACCCGCGAAGATGGAACCGCGATTGACCAGTTGTTCATTTCTCCGGACCCCAATGAGAAGCCGAACTGAGAGGACGATGCACCATGTCTACCGTGCCCTCCTATCTCGCCGCGTACGAGGAGCAGTACCGGGATGATCCCCGGGCAGCCGCCATCCGGTGGTTCCGAGATGCAAAGTACGGCCTGTTCCTCCACTACGGGCTCTACTCAATTCTCGGACGTCACGAGTGGGTGCAGTTCCGCGAGAAGATCCCCGTCGCCGAGTATGCGAAGCTGTTTGATGAGTTCACGGCAGAGCGTGAACATTACGACGCGCCATCACGACAGCTTCTGCCTGTTCGCCACGGAGCAGACACCCTTCAACAGCGTGAACGCTCCCGCGGGACGCGACCTGATCGGCGAACTGGCCGAGGCCTGCGCCAAACGCGGCCTTGGGTTCTGTTTGTACTACTCCCACGGCCGGGACTGGAAGCATCCGCATGCTCCGAACAACGATGAATGGGGTGGCAACGCGCGGCCCGCGTATGACCCCCCCGAGCCCAGCTATGCATACGGCGACGACAACAACCTGCAGATCTACCTGGACTTCATGACCGCGCAGGTCACCGAACTGCTGACCAACTACGGGCCCATCGCGGCGATCTGGCTGGACGGCATCGCCGTGCCCTTGTCCGGAGACCCCGCGCCCTTCCGCTGTCAGGAACTCTACGACCACATCCATAGCCTTCAGCCGCAGGTGCTGGTGTCGTACAAGCAAGGCCTGCTCGGGACCGAGGACTTCTTCGCCCCGGAACACGACGCCGTGGATACCGGCGGCAAGCCGGGGGAGATTTGCACGACGATGGGCAAGGGTTGGGGGTACACCCAGGCGGATGCGGCCAACCACAAGTCCGTGGACGAAGTCTGGGAGACGATCCGCAAGGCCCGGCAAAGCAACTACAATCTGCTACTTAATACGGGGCCACTCGGGGACGGGTCCATCGACGCCGAGGACCAGCCCGTTCTGCGCGAAGTAGGCGCCCGGCTCCGCCGCGAAGGCTTCCCGGAGTAGCAGGCAGGTTGCCCCCCGGTCTCTGGGGCGCCACAGGACGGTTGTCTGCATCCCTGGGGTGCCTGTATTGACACACACTGGTCCCGCTGTGCGGGGCCAGTGGCACCCGTTGATGGATGTGTGTCGTTCCCCCCCTTCCCTCTCAGGGAAGGGGGCCAGGGGGTTAGGTATGAGAAAGGCCGGATGCCACGCGCATCCGTGGGGCCCCGCCGATTGTACGGCATCGGCACCCCACGGCTATGTCGGGGTCGCGCTGTTGCCCTATCTAGCTGCGGGGTGGTCGCGCCGTCCAGCGACCGGGGCCCCGCAGAGCGGTTCCACGGTATTGAGCCCATCCGCGGGGCCCCGTCGATTGTGCGACATCGACACCCCACGGCTAGTCGGCAGTAGGCGCACCTTCCCGGAGGGGCGCCCGAAATGCCACGGAGGATGGAACTTTGCAGACGGGGAATAGTCACCTATACTATGGGCAATAGGAAGCGGCCGCCCGTTCGGACAGGTCTTCATTCTGTCGGACGGGCGTTGACTTGATCCATGGCGCACAGCGAGCACTTGACGGTACGTGAACTGGGCCTCACCGACTACGACGACGCACTCCGTCGGCAGCTTGGTTTTGTCGAGCGAGTGCGGGCGCAGACGTCGGGTGATACGTTGCTGCTCACTGAGCACCGTCCCGTGGTCACCGCAGGCCGCGCGTCGGAGTCCCGGGATGTACCGGCTGACGGTGTCCTCGAGGCCAAGTCCATCGCGCTGCGGCAGGCAAGCCGGGGCGGACAGGTGACGTACCACGGCCCCGGTCAGCTTGTGGGCTACCCGATTGTAGACTTGCGGAGACTGGGGCGCGACCTGCACGCGTATGTGGAGGGCCTGGAATCGGCGCTGATTCGCGCGCTGAGGGCCCTTGGCGTCGAGGGCCGATCACGAACAGGTCTCCGGGGCGTGTGGGTGGACGACCGCAAGATCGCCTCCATCGGCGTGGCGGTTCGGCGCTGGATTAGCTATCACGGATTCGCGCTCAACGTGGACTGCGATCTGACTCCATTCGACCTGATCACGCCGTGCGGGCTGCCGGGTGTGCAGATGACCAGTCTGGCCGACGAGCTGGCCCGCGAGATTGATCCCCGCCGCGTGAAGCGGGCGGTTGTCGACGCTCTGGCGACGCAGTTCGGCTATGATGCTGTCTCGGGTGCTCCCGCGAGGTCAGGCAGCGATACGAGCCGGACAGTGCGCCTGCAGTCTCAGACCCCATGAAGAGCGGTTCGGGGCCGAACACGTGCCGCAGCATGGATTACTCAGATGAGGATACGGACAGCGATGGCCAAACGGGATGAGCAGACCGACAGGCACACGCCCCGCGTCCTGCATACTCAGGCGACTCCCGCAGCGGTTGGTATGCATGTGGGCCTGGCGATTGTGTGCGGCTCCGCAGTCTACACCGGATGGCAGCGGTCCATCGTGACTCTCCCGCAGTGGGCTCTGATGCTGATTCTGGCCGCGACACTGTTGGGGATCGCGTTCTCGAGACGCCCTGGAATCGCCCTGCGGGCCTGGGCGCGTGGGGCGCTTGCGCTGGCGGGCCTGTTGGTGCTGCGGCTGTGCTACGAGCCGCAACTGGACAGCTTCGCCCGGCTCGGGGAGGAACTGCCCGAGGCGTTCTTGATGGCCTACCCGGGCATCGCGCTCGTGGGGATCGTTATCGCCTTCGCTTCCTGGCTTCTGTATGTCGGCGGCGGCGGTCTGTTGCCCCTGGGCACGATTCCCGCCCGGCGTTCGGCGTTCCTGGCGACCGGGCTGATGGTCGCCTTCGCCGCATTCTGCCACTTCATGCTCCATGGCCCCCATGACCTGTACCTGGCCGACACGCTACGCCCAATTCTAGGTGTTTTGCAGGCGGGATGCCTGACGGTGGTACTTCTGAGCATCGGCGGCGGGCCCGGCGTCCGCAAGGCGCCGCACATCTACGTCGCGGTGACGCTGATCGCCGCGTTCATCCGCAACATGGCGTTCCCGATGTAGCAGGACGGTGACAGACACACCGGTGGAGGGGTCGCACCCTATCGCTTGAGCACGACTGAGAGCCCGAGCCAATGGCACAGGATATCGAGAACCAGCAGACGGGGAGCAGCAAGCCGGCGAAACTCGAGATTGCGGTGTATGTACTCATCGCGCTGGCCTGCACCCAGATGGGCTATGTCGGCCACCCGAGATATGGCCCCTTCATCGCCGCCGCGGACGTTCTGTGCGCGCTCTTGTTCCTCGCCTGGGGGGTCAAGGTGTGGCGAGCGGGGCGGCTGCGGAAGCTAACCTGGCCGTGCCGGCCCGTCTGGGCGTGGACGATCATCGCGGGCCTGTCGATCTCCATGGCCGCCGTGGATCCGGAGGGAGGGCTCTCCTTCGCGGGCATCAAGGCGGGGATCGTCGAAGTCGCCCAGATCGTCCTCTACTTCTTCGCTGCGTACATGCTTTTCGTCGACGTCCTGAACAATGCCGCCAAGCTACGGCGCGCATGCCTGGCATTGCTCTGCGCCACCACGGCCGTGGTTCTCTGGGGCCTGGTCGACTACGCACGCCAGGCCGATGCGTTTGAGGTCAAGGCCGGTTTCGCCAACCGAAACATCTACAGCGCCTTCCTTGTCATGGTGATTCCCCTGTTGTTCGGCTTCTTTAGCCGTGATGACAAGTGGGCGCGCTGGTTGACGGGCGTTCTTGTCGCGGGGGCCATGGTGACGATGCTTGGCCCGCCGCACGTGTGGATCATGACGGGCTTGCTCTGTTGGGTCGCGTATGGGCGCGGCGGGCGCTACCGGAGCCGGGCTCTCCCGGCCATCTTTGCCGGCGCCCTGCTGATAGCAATCGTCCTGCCGCGGAACCACGCCACCAACATCACCGAGTTCTTCGACCCCTACGAGCAGGGAGAGCTGTACAAACTCGAAGCGACTCTCGATGAGTTCGGGGCGGATGAAGAGGGCGAGACGCCGCAGATCGTCAAGAAGCGCTGGCTCGAGTGGCAGCCCGCTTTGACTATGCTCAGCGACAATATCGCCCTGGGTGTGGGTGCCGGGAGCTTCCAGAGCCGCATCGGCGAAGCCGCCGAATACTCCGACGGCACGCTGCCCAACGTGAAGAAGTCAGAACCTGACACAAACAACTTCTATCTGGTCGTCGGGGCGTCGATGGGTTTTGCAGGCCTGGTGGCTGTCATTGCCGTTCTCGCCTGGTACTGGCGCCGGGCCATAAGTTTGTGGCTCCGGGCCGACAACCGGATCGAGCGCAGCCTGGCGACAGGCCTCCCGGCCGCGGTGATGGGCATCGCGCTGGCAAACATTTTCACCAGTCTATTCGTCAGAGGAGTTAGTCTGGTCTGGGCCCTGGTGTTCGCTTTGGTCACCGTGGCTGCCCGGGAGGGGCTCGCAGCAAGGCAACAGGGCGCCTCGAACAATACCCACATGGAGTGATCTGCATGAAGCACAGATGGGCCGCCGTGATGATCGTGCTCGCCTTCGTAGTCAGCGTGTCTGCCGCATTTGCTGCAAAGAAAGTGGTTGTGGAGGCGGAGCACTACAAGACCATCAAGCCAACGATGACCAAGAAGAAGGACAGCAAGGCGTCCCTGGGCTATTGCATTGCGGTACCGCTCCGGCGGCCCCACGCTGTTGAGGAGACCGGACCCGGTGACACTGGTCATGCACTCTACGTCATCAATGTCCCCGCGAGCGGCACGTACCAGTTCTGGGGCCGGTGCTGGTGGTACGACGCCTGCGGCAACTCCTTCTCGATCCTCGTGGACAGCACATCTGTCACGAGCAAGACGCCTTACGTTACCGACCAGACCTTCCGCAAGTGGCACTGGGTTGCGGGGCCGAAGCTCCGCCTCACCAAGGGCGTGCACAAGATCCGGATACAGAACCGCGAAGACGGTGCGCGGATGGATCAGTGGCTCCTCACCACTACGCCGAAGAATCGCTGGGTGCCGGTGCGCATCCAGAAAGAGACGAAGCAGTACATTGTGAAGTAACGCCGTTTCGCCCGACGCCCGGCGGATTCGAGGCAACTCGACATCGCTGTGGCGTGTTCTACTAGAGCAGCAAGCACCGCCAACGCCCCTCGCGGGAAGCCGCTATGCGTGAGGGGTGGTGTTTTGGTGCCATAACAGGATCACGGCATTGGCCGGAACACGTCAGGCGCAAGCCATCATCCGCGGCTTCTAGACGCGAGAGGCCGGGCGTCTGACGAAGCAAGGACGTGAGAAGGTGCGCAGACGAACGCTGGGCCTCTCAGCCCTCATCATGGCTGTGCTCATCGCCGTGCCCGTGATTGCTGGTGCGTGGGAGAGCCTCGAAGACCAAGCCGATGGCCCCTTCGCCCTCTCTGGTGAAGCCACGATTACCGACCCGGCGCAGGTTCATCTCAAATTACTGTTTTCAGGTGACAGGGCCGACAGCCCGTCCACCTACTACCTTCTCTCGATCAGTGATAACGAGGTCCGCCTCGCGAAAGTCGCCGGCAACAAGTCGACTCCTCTCGGGACGGCCGGCACGCTTCCCTCACCGACGAACGGCCAGGACGTCGAGTTCGCGCTGCATCGCGACGCGTGGCGGATCGCCTTCATCTGGAACGGGGAGGTGCTGACGCAGGCCTTCGACACTGAGCTCAGCGGGCCTGCGGTCGCGTATGAGGCCGTGTCCGGGATCACGATTGACGATGTCTTCCTGCAAGG
>JALGSS010000359.1 GCA_029821745.1 Candidatus Zipacnadia bacterium | reverse complement strand
TCACGAGGCCTTCGGGGTCGTGGCGCCAATAGAGCAAATTGGGCGAGGCGTCGTCGCTCCCCTTGGCGAGAAGCTCATACCAAACGGATTCCGCCACGACGACCTGTTGCGAGACCAAGACGCGCAGAGTGGTGGTCAACTGGGCGGTGCTCACGCCCTGCGTAGTGACTTGCGTCCCCGTGTAGGACCACTGGTTGTTGATCGCCAGAGGCATGTACTGCGACGACGGCAGGGAGGGCACCGGGTCGACATTGACGGTGAGCACATTGCTCACCAGCGTGTCCGAAGTGGCCGTTATCTCGACTCGCCCGGGTGCGAGGGCCGTGAACTGGCCGTTCTCGCTGACGGTGGCGACAGTCGCATCGCTTGTATTCCAGGCCACGTCCCGGGTGATCAGCTTCTGCGTGTTGTTGTCATAGACTCCGGACGCGCTCAAGGGCACTGAGTCGTTCACGCGCGCGTCGAAGGCGTTGGGGGAGACGATCAGCTCGAGGAGAGCGGGAGCGCTGCCTCCGCCGCCGCACCCGACCATGAAGGCCGCCAGGACTATGGCTACTGCTGCTAAGAGTGTTCGCATCGGCTGCTTCGTCCGTCTTTCCTTCGGTGACTGCATCATGAGGGCATGTGCCTTTGCTCAGGCCATTAGGATTCTATCGCAACTCGTGGATGCCGGCAAGACGCTCACGGGTCTCGGACTCCCGCAGACGCCGGAAGGTTCCAGCGTGCGAGAGCCATCTGAGCCGAGAAAGCAACCGTCGACACGTTAGGCGAGTTCGCCCACTCCATCTTCGGCCGTCTCGTCTTCGTCGCCATCCGGCGGCATTTCCCCGACCGGGAGAATGACAGGCACGATCATCGGGCGGCGCCCCGTGATCTGGTTGATGCGCCTGCCGATGGCTGACCGGAGTTTGTCGTACAACTCCTCGGGGTCCACGGGACCATCCTCTGCGAGGGCGTCATAGGTCGACAGCATTTCGACCTTCAGGTCCTCGATGATATCCGCCGACTCGGTCATATAGACGAAGCCCCGGGAGTATATGTCCGGGCCGCCGACGATTTCCTTCGTCTGCGCGTCGAGGGCGAGCACGGGAAGCACGATCCCGCTCTCCGCCAGGAACTGCCTGTCGCCGATGACGACTTCGCCCACGTCACCCACTCCCAGACCGTCCACGTTCAGGTTTCCGGCGGGGACAGGCGAAGCGAGTGTGGCCTCGCGGTCGGCAAACTCGTAAACGAGACCGGGGCCCATCAGCAACACGTTCTCCGGAGGGACGCCCATCTCGACGGCGAGACGCTTTCCGAGCACCAGGTGTCTGTAGTCGCCGTGCGTCGGGATGACATACTTGGGCTTGGTGAGGCTGAGCATGAGACGGATCTCCTCACGGTTGCCATGTCCGGAGACATGCACGCCCTGCTCAGGACCGTAGATGACATCCGCACCGCGCCGGAAGAGGTTGTCGACGGTGCGCAGGATGCCGCTCTCATTGCCGGGGATCATGCTCGCCGAGATGACCACCGTGTCGCCGTCTGAGATCGGGACCCATTTGTGGTCGCCTACAGACATCCGTGTCAGAGCCGAGAAGGGTTCGCCCTGGCTGCCGGTCGCGAGAATCGTCACCTGTGAGGGGTCGGAATGCGAGGCCACGTCGATGGGCATTTCACTGCCCGGCGGTATGTCGATGAGCCCGAGTGCGCGAGCCGTCTCGATGTTCCGCGCCATACTGCGGCCCGATACGCCGACACGCCGACCGGTGGCGGCCGACTGCTGGAAGACCTGCTCAATCCGCGCAATGTGCGAAGCGAAGCTTGTCACGATGACGCGGCCGGTGGCCTCCGAGAGGATCCGGTGCAATGCCTCCCCGACCTTGCGTTCCGAACCGGCGAAGCCCGGGCGCTCGACGCTGGTGCAGTCGACGATCAGCGCGATGGGTTCCTGGTTGCCGAATTCGGCCAGGCCGTGGAAGTCCGGGCCGCGCCCGTCAAGGGGCGTCTGGTCGAATTTGAAGTCTCCCGTGTGGACGACGAGTCCTTGATCAGTGTGGATCCCGAGGCCAACGCCGTCGCGGACGGAGTGGTTCACGTGGACGATGTCGATATCAAAAGTGCCCACCCGGATCCGGCCACCATCGGGGATGGGGACGAGTTCTGTGCCTTCGAGCGGCGAGAACTCCGACAGCCGGTTCTCCAGGAATCCGAGGGTCAGTGGCGTGCCCCAGACGACGGCCGGCATCCGCTCCAGAAGGTAGGGCAACGCGCCGATGTGGTCCTCGTGGCCGTGGGTCAACACGATGCCCGCCACCCGCTCGGCGTTCTGCAAAACGTACGTCATGTCCGGGATGATGACGTCGACCCCGGGTGTCTCATCATCGGGGAACATGAGCCCGCAGTCGACGATGAGAATTTCGCCCCGTTGCTCGAGGACCGTCATGTTCTTGCCCATCTGACCGATGCCGCCGAGAGAGACGATCCGAAGGGGGGACTCGCAGTTGGTTTGGGCGGTCATGCTGATTGTCTTGCCACCTTACAGCTAGGTTCGTGGATAGGGGAGCGATTGGGGTTGTGTTGATTAACCAACGACGCATGGCCGTGGGGTGTCACGATGTGTGTGACGGGGCCCCACGGATGCTCTGACAGGCCTTGCACGGGGCCCCGTCGCACACGACGCGGACACCCCGTGCCCAGGATTGCCCTTTTTCAACACAACCTTGGTACCGCCCCGGTCGCTTGCCGGGCTGCCATACGCACCGGGGAGCGCAAAGGGCCCGGTCTGTCGGCACGGATGCCCGCTCTCGGCGTCTCAGGCGAGAGCCTTCTCGAGGATGAGTTGCAGCTTGCGCATGTCCTCAACCAACGTGGGGCTCAGGTCCTGCCTGTGCAGGGCGGCGGCAGGATGATAGAGCGGGACGAACAGAAGGCCATCCTGTTCGCGGGGCACGCCGTGCACGCGACTGATGGACGCGGCCGGATCGATGAGTGTCTGGAGCGCGGGCCGTCCGAGGGTGCAGATCACCCTCGGGTTGATGACGGCGATCTGCCCGTTGAGGTAGTCGCGACATGCCGCAACCTCCTCGGGCAGCGGGTCGCGGTTGCCGGGCGGCCTGCACTTGACGATGTTCGTGATGAACACGTCAGCGCGCGCAAGCCCAGCTTGTTCGAGCAGGGAGTCGAGCAACTGCCCGGCCGGACCCACGAAGGGCAACCCGCTGAGATCCTCCTGCTGCCCGGGGCCCTCGCCAATGAGCATGATCCGCGCATGCGGCGGTCCGTCCCCAGGCACGGCATGGGTACGGGCCTGACAGAGCGCGCACTTCCGGCACTGCCGTATCTCGGCGGCGATCTCGTCAAGCACTTGTCTACCTCCCCGCCGGAGGACGAGGCGTTCGCAGATCAGTCAGGACGAGCAACCGGGCGCATCCCCGCTCGAGCGCCGAAGTTCATCGGGCGAGGCCGCCGGTATCAGCAGAGGCCAAGGCTCTCGCACGCCGCCTTGATGCAGTCGGCGTCCTTGTCGCTTACAGGGACGACCGGCAACCGTGAGGGGCCGATTTCGAACCCGCAAAGCTCCAGGCCGTGCTTCACGCAGGCCGGGTTCCCCGACGGCAGGAAGCATGCGTCATACATGTCCAACTGCTTGTGGTGCAAGCGCCACGCCCGCTGAGTGTCCTTCGCGTGGAAGGCGTCGAGCATCCCGGCCACGTCAGGGCCGACGAGGTGTGAGACAACGCTGATGACGCCCAGCCCGCCCACCGACAGAATCGGGAGCGTGAACTCGTCGGAACCGGAGTAGACCGCGAAGTCGTCGGGCATACCCGCGCAGATGCGGCTCACCTGCACGAGATCGCCCGAGGCCTCTTTGACGGCCTTGATGTTGGGGACGTCCTCGGCGAGCCGAAGAACCGTATCCGCCTCGATGTTCTTGCCCGTGCGGCCGGGGACATTGTAGACGATCACCGGCAAGTCCGTGGCCTGCGCGCAGGCCTTGAAGTGCTCGTACAGGCCTTCCTGGGAGGGCTTGTTGTAGTAGGGCCCGACGAGCATCACCCCGTCCAGCACGCCGAGCTCGGCGGCGGCCTTCGTGAGCTCGATGGACGCCGCGGTGTCGTTGCTGCCCGTGCCACCCACAACGGTTGCATCGGTGCCGACGGCCTCGCGGGTGCACTTGAACAAAGATAGCTTCTCGTCGACTGTCAGCGTCGGGGACTCACCGGTGGTGCCGGCGATCACGAGTCCCTCCGACTTCTCCGCCACAAGCTTCCTGGCCAGATCTCCAGCCCGGTCGTAGTTGACGCTAAGGTCCTGGTTAAACGGCGTCACCATCGCCGTGAGCAACGTGCCCAGAGTAGCCAT
Source organism: Candidatus Zipacnadia bacterium (assembly GCA_029821745.1). Lineage (GTDB taxonomy): Bacteria > Armatimonadota > Zipacnadia > Zipacnadales > JABUFB01 > JALGSS01. The sequence goes on along the minus strand of JALGSS010000359.1, from coordinate 1,138 downwards.
GCCGGACAACTCCTGTCTGTCAGTAAGAGTCAAAGGTGGGAATGGATATTCGCGATCCATTCCCACCTTTCCTGCAATCGAAAGCAAAGACCTACTTCTTCTTGTCGCGGAAGTACGCCTTGCCGCGACCCGCTTCGAGCTCTTTGCCGTCATCGGTCTTCGGGGCGCTCGCCGGGGTCTCCGACGGACCCGACGCTTCGGACGGGCCGGACGAACTCCTGCGATCGGGCCGGCGCGAGCCGCCCCTGGAGCCGCCCCTGGACGAGCCGCCGCCGCTGCGACCGCTGCCGCCACGAGAGGAGCCGCCGCCACCGCTACTACGCGACGGCACGCCACCTTCGGGCTTGGGCAGGAGTTCCTTGCGGCTGAGACGGACCTTGCCCTCGCTGTCGACCTCGATGACCTTGACCTGCATCTCGTCGCCGACCTTGCACACGTCTTCGGTCTTGTCGACGTGGCTCCAGTCCAGGTGAGAGATGTGCACGAGACCGTCGCGCCCCGGGATCAGCTCAACGAAGGCGCCGAAGGGCGTAACGCTGCTGACCGTGCCGGTGAAGATCTCGCCGACCTCGATCTCGCGCGTCATGTCGGAGATGATCTGGCGAGCCGCCGTCGTCTTCTCCTTGTCGTCGCCGAAGATGAGAACGCTTCCGTCGTCCTCCACATCGATCTCGACCTCGTAATCGGTCTGGAGCTGCCGGATGTTCTTGCCTCCGGGGCCAATGATGAGGCCGATCTGGTCGACGGGGACGCGCACCGACAGCATCCGCGGCGCATACTTGGACAGTTCGGTCCGCGGGTACGGGATGGCCTCGGCCATGAGGTCGAGGATCTCCAGCCGGGCCTGCCGGGCCAAGTCCAGTGCCTCGAAGCACACCTGCAGCGGAATGCTCGTCAGCTTCGTGTCGACCTGGATCGCGTTGATGCCCTCGCGGGTCCCTGCGACCTTGAAGTCCATGTGGCCGAGGAAATCCTCAATTGCCTGCATGTCCGTGAAGGCGTGGTAGTTGTCGATATCGCGGTACACCAGACCGATGGCGATCCCCGCGACCGGCGCCTTGATCGGCACACCCGCGTCCATCAGCGAGAGACTGCCGGCGCACGCGCTGGCCATTGAGGTGGAGGCGTCGCCGCCGAG
>JALGSS010000358.1 GCA_029821745.1 Candidatus Zipacnadia bacterium | reverse complement strand
AGGGTCAGTCGGCCCGGGTGCCTGATCGCAACGGGCCGCGCCTTCAGCTCCGCCACCCGTCGCGCGTAGTCGGCGCATGACTCGTCCTCGCCCTTGAGAGGCTCAGACGCATCTGACACGACGACTTCGAACGAGATGCCTGCTTCCCGCAGAAGCTCGCGCCGTCGCGGCGACGCGGAAGCCAGGATGATCGGTAGCCCCAAACATGTGCTGGGTACGGTCATGACCTCTTTGATATCAAGATCGAGTACAACAGATACAGCCCGAGCAGGGCGCCGATCACGACGTACGCGATCGCGCCCGGCGTTGACAGCAGGCGGGTCGCTCGCTCGCTGGCCAGCATCACAGATGACCCGACGATCATGGCGGCGATGATGAGCGCCGAGGCGAGACGGTTCACCATCTCGTCGGCCCGGTGCATGATGACGTCCCGCTCGTCCGGGTCGAGGCGCAAGGTGACGCCGGCCACTTGCATCTGCGCCAGGACCTCGCTCACCTGCCTGGGGATCAGCATCCCGTACCGCTGCAAGTCGCGCAGAGAGCGCCAGATGCCTCGCAGCAGGTTGCTTGGCCGGAACCAGTCCTGCAGAGACTCCTTAGCCACTCGCAACGCGGGCCCACGGAAATCGAAGTCCGGGCTGAGGTGTCGGCACGTCCCCTCCGTCAGGATCATCGCGCGAAACACAGACGAGAAGACCGCCGGCATGGCAATCTTGTGCCGGAAGATCAGCTTCATGAGTTCTTCGAGAGCCTCACCGAGGCCGATCTGAGCCGTAGGCACGCCCCCGTACTGCCCCATCAGCCGCTGCACGTCCCGCCTGAGTTGCTGCAAGTCAGTATTATCGGCGACCGTGCCAATGTCAATGATCTGGTCATACACCTCGAGGGCATCGTCGTCCAGGGACGCCGACAGAAGGCGGACCATAGACTCGCGCATCTGGCGGTCCATGCGGCCGACGTTGCCACAGTCGAGGAAGACCAGCCGGCCGCCGCCCTGCACCAGCACATTCCCCGGGTGCGGGTCCGCATGGAAGAAACCCTCGATGAGAATCTGCCGCAGAACCGACTCGGCAAGACGCGCGGCAACGACCGACCGGCTCACGCCGAGATCGGCCAGGCCCTCTGCATCGTCGGTATGCACGCCATCCATGCGCTCCAGGATCAGCACCCGGCTACTCGAGTGCTCCCAGAAGACGCGCGGTACCGTGACGTGCTCATCCGCCGCGACGACCTCACGCAGGCGGTCCGTATTGTGCCCTTCAGTGCGGAAGTTTAGCTCCGCCTTGAGCGTCCGAGCGAACTCGTCGACCCACTCCGAGACCCGGTAAGTCCTCAGGCCCTTGATATGCCTTTCGGCCTCGCGGGCCGCGAAAGACAGAATCTGCAGGTCCGTCTCGACAGTCTGCTCGATGTTCGGCCGGCGAACTTTGACGGCGACCCGCTGTCCGCCACGCAGGACGCCCAGATGCACCTGCCCGATCGAGGCTGATGCGACCGGCGCCTGTTCCAGTCGTTCGAAGACATCACTGATCGGCGCCCCTGTCTCACCCTCGATGGTCTTGCGGGCTTCGTCCCAGGAGAAGGGGGGCACGTCGCCCTGCAGCTTGCGGAACTCCCTGGCGTAGTCAATGGGGATCAAGTCCGGCCGACTCGCAAGGGCTTGTCCCAGTTTGATCGTGACCGGGCCGATCTCCTCGCAGGCCAATCGCAGCCGCACCGGCAGTTCGAGACTTGCCATGCGGGCGTCCGGTTCGCCCTCGACCCGTTTGGGCCGGAACCGTCCCAGCCCCATTCGCGTGAGGTAGACCCCGAAGCCATGGCGCCACAGGATCCCGGATACCTGCACCCCCCGGCGAAACCAACTCCGGGCGATACCCCGCAGGCCCCGCTGCTGTGGCGCGCTTTCAGGTGACAATTCCCAAGTCCTCCCCGCAGGACGGGCAGTTGCCGTCCCGGGTAAGCGCCCTCGCCGTGAAGCCGTTTCGCTCCACCGCTGTTTCCCCGCATTTGGGGCACACCGTGTCCGTCGTCCCGTTGATGTGCATGTTGCCCACGTAGACGAAGTCCAGCCGCTCCCGGGCGAGTTCATACGCTCGCCGCAGTGTCCCCTCCGGCGTGGCGGGATTCGTCATCTTGTACTGCGGATGGTACCGAGACAGATGCACGGGTAGCCGGGGCGACACCGACGCGGCCCAGTCGAACAAGCCGATGAGGTCCTCATCCGAATCGTTCTCGCCCGGGATGATCAGATTGGTGATCTCCACTGCGCACCGACCCCACGCTGTCTCCACGGTGCGTCGCGCTGCCTGCCCATCCCCGCCGCACAGGCGCCGGTAGAAGTCCGGCTGGATGCTCTTGATATCAACATTCATCGCATCGATGAAGGGCAGTAGCTCCTCCAGCGGCTCTGGTTCCACGATCCCGTTGGTCACCAGCACATTGAGCATCCCGCGCTCGTGCACCAGCTTTGCCGTCTCGAGCACATATTCGTACCAGATAAGGGGCTCGTTGTACGTGTACGCGATGCCGATGTTGCCATCTGCCCGTTGGGCGTCGGCGATGTCGGCCGCGGCCTGGGGAAGCAACTCCTGGGTGGGCGGCTTTTGCTGGGATATGTTCCAGTTCTGGCAGAACGCGCAGGTGAGATTGCATCCGAAGGTCCCCACCGACAGGATCAGTTCGCCCGGGTGGAAATGATACAGCGGCTTCTTCTCAATCGGGTCGAGATTCGCTGCCGTCACACGACCGTAGTTGAGCGATACGAGCCGCCCGTCCTCGTGCTTGCGGACCTTGCAGCGCCCGGTTTTGCCCGCCGCGATCCGGCAGCCGAAGGGGCACAGCTTGCAGTCGATCCCGTCGCCGCTCGTCTCGTAGTACAGGCACTCGTGCATGGGAAAGCACCACACTCACGACATTCCCGACCCGCGTTGACCTCGGGAGTACATGTGCGGTTGTGTTGAGAAACTCACTTGGGTAGCTGTGGGGTAGCGAGACCGGTATCCGGTCTCTATGACCGGGGCCCCACAGGCCCATACGGCGATCCTGAGGCATCCGTGGGGCCCCGCCGATTGTACGACATCGGCACCCCACGGCTATCTGGCCCTTCTTCAACACAACCGTGCGCGCGTCTCGTCACTGCCCCATGACCGCATCCCAGAAGGAGGGTTCGCCCTGTATCTGCTCGATCAATTCCTTCGCCTCGGTCACGTCGTTCTCCATGCCCGCGATGAGGAGCCATATGGCCCCCTCAGCCCCGCAGACACCACCGGCTCCGATCTGCATGGCGATCACTTCCGCCAGGGTCTGAATCGCCTCTATCTCGGTGAAGATGCCACCCGTGAAGGGCCACAGACGGGGCACGCCATGCTCGGCAAGCAAGGCCGGCGCCACAGCACTCGATACCTTCAGGGGCGTTGCGACCTGTTTCTCGAGCCCGACCGGAATAATCAGGTGCAGGCCCTTCCCGTACGTGCTACCAAGGACGCTGCCCAGCGTGCCGCCCGCCGGATGGCCGATGAGCAGACCGGCCATTTGGTTCGGGTAGTCCAGGGCATTGGCGCCCTTGATGACGACATCGCCCGGGCCCATATCCTTGACTGCGTCCGCCACGCTCAGGCCCTCAACGGGCTCACCTTTATGGAACACGACCTCCGGGATGCTCCCCTGGAAGGCGTCCCCCGCGTTGGGGCTTGTAGCCGGAACGGTGTTACCGAGAACGTACTTGCCCTTCTCAATGTCGCGGCCAAGGAGTTCCTCCAATACGTAGGCGTTGGTGGTGCCCTTGCAGACAGCTACCGTGCCTTCCTCCATGGCCAGGAACACCCGGGCGTCAGTGGCGACACCCTTGGCGATCAGGCGCTTGCCCTCTGAGACCGTCAGGACCACACTGCACACGACGAAGTCCTCGGGCGGATCCTCGAACACTGATGACACGTCTTCGAACTCATCGCCGACAAGGCCCCAGCTCATGGTGTTTCCTCCGATGGTTCCTCGGTGGCCGGAACCTGGGGCGCCCCCAGGATCACCACCTGTCTGACCAGATCGTCAGGGCTGAATTCACCCACCATCGACGGGTACGCGTCGATGGTGGTGTCCTCGTCCTTGTCAGGCTCACGAAACGACAGTGAGCTCACCGGCAGCAGTCCGTCCCATGTTCCCTCGACCACCTCACCCGTATGCAACACGATGCGAAGCTTCTCAAGACCCCAGTACTTCGGCCAGCCAGTCTCGGCAGGGGGCCGCCAGGTCAGTGCCACCATGGCTATCTGCGGGCCCTTGACCAGCCGCGTGCGCTCCGCATCCAGCCGCACGGCGAGGGTTCCGCGGTCGGGGACGCGATTGCCGATCCGCGCAGTCGGATACACGCCGATCTCAAGCAGCCGGATCAGCCCGAGAAACTGCCGGCCGCCCCGAGTGGAGCCCTGGCCTACGAGTTTCCCGGGGTTTTCGCGCGCGGTCTCAATGAGAGCCGACATGCCCAGGAAGCGCTCGTAGAGTACCTGCCGCGCCTTGATCCGTGACGCGATGTCTCCTGTCGCCAGTTCCGCGGCTTTCCCGAGATGCTCGAGGGCTTTCTCATAGTCGAGGCCACGGGCGGCTTCATCGGCGGCGTTCAGGGACGCGCCCCAGGGATCTGCGGGCGCAGCGGGCGTGTCCTGCGCGCCAACTTCCACCATGCACCCCGCAAGCAGCACGAGACAGCACAGCAGACGCCCTGCATGTCCGGCGAGGCCTAGTGACCTGATGCTGCCTCGGGATGCGCTACTCATACCAGTGGTCCCTCGGAGGAGGAAGGCGCGGGCCCGAGCGCCGCTTTGTTGAGTGCGTCGGGGAGAAATGGCCCCCGAGAGGACCCGGATCCCTGCGCCTCAGACGCCCAGAATCGCGCCAGATTCTCGCATTATTGCTCTCTACGCCGTGGTTGGAGTATAGCAGGTGCTCAGAAAGCTTGGCAAGCAATAGACGGCCCCACGGGTGCCCTCAGCGGTCCCCGATCTCGTGTACAGGCAAAGTGGGGAGGGAACCGCCCGCCTCGTGGCCAAATGCCCCGATGCAGTTCCGCGTCACCGATCACAGGAGGCCATCCCGACTCCCATGAGCTACCAGCGCGCCGATTTCTCCCCGCTTCGCGACACCCTCTACGGCGTCGGTTTCCACTGGACGACTGCCACGCTGCCTCGCGAAGGTGAGCCGTTGCCCTACGAGCAGGCCGTCGAGCAATTCGATGTCGCTGCCTTCGTTGAGCGCGTGAAGGCCATGGGCGCCGGGCATGTGCTCTTCACGACCACCCACAGCAAGCACCATTTCCCGGGGCCGAACGAGGAAGTCGACCGTATCCTCCCGGGCCGGACCTGCAAGCGCGATCTGATCATGGACCTCGCCGACGCCCTCAACGACGCCGGAATCCTGTTCATGGCCTACTACAACAGCGGCATCCATACCGGCGACCCCGAGTGGCGCTCGGCTGTGGGAGCCGAGGAGGATGACCG
>JALGSS010000357.1 GCA_029821745.1 Candidatus Zipacnadia bacterium | reverse complement strand
CCGCCGGAAGCCGCCTTGACGACGGCAGCGAAGTGAGCGATGGCCTCGACCGTCGCCTGGGAGGCGAACAGGCGGTAGTCGACGATGGCCATGTTCCCGACCGGGTCGATCAGCCACGTCTGCTTCCGACGCCGGGCGGCCGGGTCCGGCACATCGATCTCGGCCCACGACGCGATGGCCTTGACTGCTCCAGGGCGGTCGTTCGCGGGTCGGGCGGGCTGGCCCCATGCTGCCCGTAGCCGCTCCAGGCTCCCGTACCGCCTCTGGAGCCACATCTGAAACGCCAGCCGCTGCGCCGGGCTGTAGTCGCCCAGGTCGTCCCCGGCCAGATCCCACGACAGCCAGCGTCCCTCGAAGCCTGCCGAGAGCTCGTAACCGACGATATGCCGCGCGAAGGGTGCCGACTCCAGATGCCTCACGAGGGTCTCTAGAGCGCTGCCCATCTCCTGTCGCCACGCCTCGGAACTCAGGGACGGGTGCGGCGCTCGCGTGTAGGCTTCGGCGTCTTTGGCCAGGGCAAGCTGGTCCGACGGATGGGACCGCAGCCACCACTCGGGCGTGACGAGGAGCACATCCGGCAGGACCCGCGCCGACGGGGCGGCAGAGAGGATCTGGGTCAAGGCCGCGTCGAGATCGGTGAAGTCGAAGGCATCCGGCGAGGCCCACGGGACGGTCACACAGCCGTGTTGCGTGCCTCCCAGGGCGATGCGGAACCGGACTACGTCGGGCGCCGCGTCGGTCAGGGCCCCGAACTCCCGCGGATCGCTGGGATCGGCCATGGTGTAGTACACGCGCACCGGTTCACCACCGATGGCGATTCCCGGCGGGTCGCCGGCGATGCTCGCGCCGACCGGCGCCGCGTCTGGGTCGGCCGGCAGCACGCGGACGGTGGATGTGGGCAGGCGGCGCTTGTCGGGCATGTGAATGACGGCCCCGCTTGCGTCGAGCGTGACATCATAATCTCCGGGAGTGACGAAAGGCGGAACCGTGAGTTGGACGGGCACGGCGGGCAGGACATCGCCCGGGGACGCACCCTCGGCGGGCACGGGCACCGGCACCGTGACGGTGCAGGCGTTGGCCCCGGCGAGGGCAAGGGCTACGCGCACACTGAGGCTCTCGCGAACCTCGGACTGGGCCCGGAGACGGAACCGCATCTGCAGACTCTCGCCTGCTCGCGCCTGACGGGGAGTAGTGAGCTCGACCACATCCAACTGCGCGGGCGGCGCCGTGTGAACCCGAAGCTCATCGAGATACAGCATGTATTCCTGATCCGGGCGCAGGTCCTCAAGGACCAGCCCAATGCTCTTGACCGGGAAGCTGATGCCGGGCCGCGGGTCCGGTGTTCCGGCTGCGGGCAGGTATTCTCCGACGTTGAAGGCGATCTCGTACCAGTTCTTCTCGGCGCCGATCAGAATTCCGGGAATTGTGTAGACAACGCCGTCGGCGTCCTGGAGCTTGAGCCACAGGAGTGCCTGAGAACCTGCGGGGTTCTTCAGCCAGATGGAGACGGCGTCAAACCGGCCACCGGGGGCCCTGTCGGCCCGCAATTCGCACCAGCCAGGCGCACCGGCGCGAGGCTGGAACTGCCAATGACAGCTCGCCTTGCCTCTGGCCCGGGCGTTCGTCGCGTGGGCGATCTCGAAGCCGGTGAACTGCTCCTCGAGCTCCTGCGGGGTCTGTACGGGGTCCCAGCCTGCGGATCGCTCACAGTCCACGACGGTCTGGGACGCCCAGCCTTCAGGGAAGTGGACAGATCGATCCGGGGAATCGGCGTAAAGGGGGCAGATGGCCGGCAGAAGGCACACGCCAGGCAATACGGCTGAGAGGACAGCGGAGAATAGGCGGTATCGTTTCAGGGATATCACAGGGTTTGGGTCTTCGGCTCCCAGGATTTGATGTCTGCCGCAGTCTCGACGCCCCCGTCGGTGTCATCGCTGCCAAGGCTCCAAAGGTCATAGGGGCGCTTGGGGTCGCCGCCGCCGGGACTAACATAGTGAAGCTCGTATCCCCAGCCGTCGGCCAGGCATTCCTCGCTGACGTACGGCCCGGTCCAGTTGCGGGGTCGCGGCGCGATCTTCGGAGGCTCTACCAGCGCCTGCAGCCGCTGCTCCGAAGTGGGGATCGCGCCCCCGTTGTCGACCGCGTACCGGTCCAGCGCTTCCTCAATGGCCCGCATCCGCTCCACTGTCACGGTCTGTGGGTCGACCTGGCCGGCGGCGCGTTGGTGCAGGCCGACTGCCACGGCGGCCAGGATGACGACGCCGATGGCCACCAGCCGCCTCCGTCGCCGGGCGATGGGTTGGGCGTGGTACGCTTGGCGCTCTGAGTAATACATATCCTGTGGCTCCAGTTGCGATGAAGGTCTGCCAATGTAGCCACAACGGCTCGATTATACCGGGGTGAAGGGGGCCGTGCAAGGATGCCCACTGCCCTCCCGCAACGCCCTCGGTTTGCTCTTGGCACTGACTCAGGTTCGTGCTAACATTGCTGACGGCCCGGATGAGCCGCTGCTCTGTGTTCGGAGCGGCTTGTGAGAGCGCCGAGACGGTAGCCGTCCCTGAGACCGCGTCGGTCACTCTACCTGCACAGCTCGTGTGGGATGGTTGGCGCAGGCCTCAGCGGCACAGTCTGGCGGTTCGTGCGCCTTCAATACTCAACAATGTAAGGGGACGGTCTGGCGTGCAAAGTGTCATCAATTCAATCCGCGAACGTGCCGTCAAGTACAACAAGCGAATCGCCCTGCCGGAGACCGACTGCGACCGGACACTGCAGGCCGCGATGAAGGCCCACGAGGCGAAGCTCGCCGAGATCGTGCTCGTCGGCTCGCGCAAGTACGTGGAGACGCGCGCCAAGCACCTCGAGCTGGACCTGATGGCCCTTGAGATCATGGACCCCGAGGACGAGGACGTCAGGAAGACGTGTGCGGCGACGTACTACGAGGCGCGGAAAGCCAAGGGCCTCACCGAGGAGGAGGCGTACGAGAGCGTCGTCGACCCGCTGTTTTGCGCGGCGGCGTTGCTCAAGCAGGGCAATGTCGACGGGAGTGTCGCGGGGAGGATCCACTCGACCGCCGATGTCCTGCGCGCTTTGCTGCGGATCGTGGGCACCAAAGACGGCTGCAAGACGGTATCGAGTTGCTTCATCATGGCCACGCCACAGCGCAGCCTCGGCCGCAACGGCATGTTCATCTTCGCCGACGGCGGCGTCGTGCCGCAGCCGACCGCTGAGCAGCTCGCCGACATCGCCATCAGCACCGCGGAGAGCGCGAAACTGTACTTCGAGGTCGAGCCGCGAATCGCCATGCTGTCCTTCTCGACCAAGGGCAGCGCCGGCCACCCGGACGTGGAGAAGGTCGTCGAGGCCACGAAGCTCGCCCAGCAGCGCCGCCCCGACTTGCTCATCGAAGGCGAACTGCAAGCCGATGCGGCCATCATCCCGGAAATCGCCGAGGCGAAATGTCCCGGCGACCGGCTCGCCGGCAGGGCCAATGTGCTCATCTTCCCAGACCTCGACGCGGGAAACATCGCATACAAGCTCGTGCAGCGGCTGACCGGTGGCGAGGCATACGGTCCGCTGGTGCAGGGGCTTGCGAAGCCCGGCCTGGACCTGTCCCGTGGCGCGACCGCAGATGAAATCGTCAACGTCATCGCCATCGCGGCCCTCCGCGCGGGCTCAGGGATCTAGACAGGTCAAGCTGACTGAGACAACGAATCCTCACCTCTGCGGCGGGCCGGCAGTGGTTGCCGGGCCCGCCGCTTATTGTATCGCCTTCTCCCCGGGTCGACCGGGGACACGCAGGCGGTTGAGAGGCGATAGTCCATGCGCGAGACGGGACTGCTGTTGGCACAGTTGACGGACCTGCATGTGGGTGGGAAGGGCCTCAATGCTCTCGACGCCGACAACAACCTGCGCTGGGCGATGAGTGAGCTTGGCGCGCTCGATCCGGCCCCGGACTGCGCCCTGCTGACCGCAGACCTCGTCTGCGGTGGCGCGCGGGAGGAACTGGAGCAATGCGCCGAGCTGCTGCGTGACTTCCCCGTTCCGTGGTATGCGCTGCCCGCGAATCATGACCTGTGGGGGGAGGATGACGCGTCGGCGTGGGAGGCGCTGATCGGCCCACGCCGGCAGTCAGTGGACCTCGCCGGCCTGCGGGTGATCCTGCTGGACGATGTTCAGCGCAAACCTGGGGGTGGCTGGTGGGCACACCCCGAGGACGCGGCGCTTGCGTGGCTTGAGGAGCAACTGTCTACCACGGACCTGCCGTGCCTCGTCGCCCATCATGTGCCGATCCTGCCCGTGGGTGACGACTATCACGACCAGTGGGCGGGAAGCAACGCGAGTGAAGTCCTCGCCCTGCTTACCCAGCGCAATGTGGTGGCGACGGTCACCGGCCACTGGCACCGCAATGGCGAGTGGGATGCCGATGGCGTGCGGGTGATCAACACCGGCGCGCTGGCCGGGTGGAACTGGACCGGCACGCCGCCCCACTACTGCTTCCCCGTGCGCCCCGGATACCGGCTGCTTCACTACGACGGCGCTCAACGGCGCTCCTTCTGGCGCGAGGGCTCCTACTGGACGGGCCCGGCTCCGGATCGGCAAGTGACGCTGGAGTGGATCGGCCCCGCGCACACAGGCGGTCCGCGGCCGCAGGTGCACCCGGCGGAAGTGTCGGCAAGAGTGACGCTGAAGGCGAACGCCTACGCGCCGAATGACGAGATCGCGTCCGTCGAGTGGAGCGTGACTCACAAAGAGTGGGCCCCGATGACCCGGGTGTTCAGCGGCGTGTGGAGCGAGTGGGAGGCCGAACTTGACCCGGCGGCACTGCGCCCCGCGGGGGAGCTGATCTGCTGCGTCCGAGCACGCACCGCCGACGGCAAAGAAGCCTTTGACGAAGTGCCGGTGCGGTTCGGCCAGCGAGATTCATCGGCCATGAACACGCTGCCCGCGTATCCCCTCGCCGAGACGCTGTTCGAGCTTTTCTACTGCCCGGAGTAGGCCGCTGACCCCGGCATGCACGGGGCACAGTCGCTGCGTTCGATGGTCTGAGATCACCGACAGGAGGCAACACAATGATGAAGACACTGGTCGTCGCAGCAGGACTCGCCCTCGCACTCTCCGCAGGGCTGACATACGCCGACGATGCGCCGAGCGTCTCAGAAGCGCTCAAGACAGCGATGGCGCTCCACGAAGACGGGAAGCCCGCGGAGGCCGTTCAGGGTCTCACCGCAGCGCTGGCGAAGATCGCCGAGGCCGGGTGGAACACTCTCACGACCGCCGACCTGATGAAGGTCGCGGCGGCCCAGAAGTTCCTGATGGCGATGGCCTACGAGCAGGCGATGAAGCGCGAAATCCTCGGCGCCGAGGATGCGAAGCTGGCGAAGCACTGGTACGAGAAAGCGATGGGAGTGGGACCGGTGCGCGAGGTCTCCGCACTGGTACGAGAAAGCGATGGGAGTGGGACCGGTGCGCGAGGTCTCCTTCGGCAAGGAGATCGATCTAGAGAAGCTGCTGGTGCCGGGCAAGACCACGATCGTCGACTTCTTCAGCATCTACTGCAGCCCGTGCGTGCGCGTGGGCGTGTTCATCGAGGCGCTGGCCGAGCAGCGCGATGACGTCGTGCTGATCAAGGTCAACGTGAACCGCCCGGGGCACAAGGGCATCGACTGGGGCTCCCCGGCGGCAAAGCAGTTTGGCCTCCGGTCGATTCCGTACCTGCGCCTGTACTCACCGGAGGGCAAGATGCTCTCGGACGGCGAGGACGCCTACAACGCGGTCGTTAAGATGATGCAGCAGGCGGGGATCTTGTAGGGGACGGGCCTGGAGTTGTGTTGAAGAAGGGCAAAATCATGGGCATGGGGTGTCGCGTCGTGTGCGACGGGGCCCCGTGCAAAGTCTCTGAGAGCATCCGCGGGGCCGCCGGGTGATGGCGGCCCCATTTGTTTCCGGTGTGGTTTCTCGCCTACAGATACTTCCCAAAGAACTCGTAGGCCTTGTTGTTTGCGAAGCCGTGCTCGCCGGGGTGTATGTCCGCCCACAAGTCCTCGGCGACGCCCGCGGCTTCGTAGATGCGCTTCACGCCCTCGAACCCCTTCAACTGGTCCTCAATGAAGAAACACGTGTCGTGAACGCCCATCTCGATCATCAACGGGCGCGGCGCGATCATCCCCGCGATGTCGTGGGTGTCGAAATACTTGTAGACATCGGGCACGATCTGGGAGCCGCAGAAGTTGGCCCGGTTGACCCCGAAGCCCTCCCACGGGTTGATGTAGCCCATGATGTCGGCGCACTTGATCCGCGGCTCGGCGGCGGTGGTGAAGGTGGTCATCGTGCCGCCCTGGGACAGGCCCATCATCCCGATACGCTCGGGATCAACTTCGGCCCGGGACTGCAAATAGTCCACGCAGCACTTCATGTCCCAGATGTTGAGGGTGAGGAGGTAAGTGCCCATGATCGCGCCCCGGATGAAGTGGACATTGCACTTGTCGCGCCCGGGGTACGGGTCGCCGCCATCATCGTGCTCGCCGAAGACGCGCAGGTCGGGACTGATGGTCAGGTAGCCCGCTCGGGCCATGAGCTCGCCATAGTTGTAGTTGTGCTGGGTGATGTTCGCCCGCTTCTCGGGAGAGGTCGCGTTACCCGCAACGGGCTCCTTCCCGAAGGGCCCGTGTCCGTGACTGCAGAGGATCGCGGCGTTGGTCCCGTCGGCGGGCATGTCCGCCGGCCTCAGGACCACGCAAGGCACGGACATGAACTCTTCGGAATCGAAGATGACGCGCTCGCGAATGAGGCCGTCCTCCTCGATGCTGAAGATCACGTCCGGCTCCGGGTCGACGGGCTGGGGGAACTCGCCGAGGAGTTCAAAGTACTTCTCGGTTGCGTGGGAGTGCCAGTCCTCGAAATCCTCCTGGGCGGCGCCCTTGAAGGTCATGAGCGGCTCCCAGTCGGCGGCGATTCGGTCGAAGTAGTCGATCATCGAGAAATTGCGCTTCGCCATCAGGGCCGTCCCCTTCCTGATTGCTGCTGTGGTCGATGTGTTCGCGACAATCTTCGCGCGTCAGGCCAGGAGGTCCTTCCCCAGTTGCACGACCGCCGCCACGAGTTCGTCCTCGATGCTGGGGGCGAAGGGTGGGAAGCCCAGCAGGTATGGGACCACCTTCGCGCCGTAGTTGCTCTCCTGCTCAAAGGACGTGCGCTCCGGCGCGTAGCCCATGGTGTCATTGCACAGGCTCAGGACGAGTGTCGGGCGGTCGAGCTCGGCCAATATGCGCTGCTTGTAGCGGATCATGATCTCGAAGGGCGCACCGAGGAGGAGCAAGTCGCCGACACGGAAGCCCTGAATCTCGATCTGGTACTGGTAGGGCTCTCCAGCCTCCTGGCGGGCGAGTTCCTTGCGCAGCGCGATGGCCCAGACCGTGGCCCGTCGCACCTCGGGGTCGGCATCGCTCGCGCCGGGGGCCTTGATGATCGCCTCGCGCTCAGCCAGCATCGCCTCAAGCTGTTCCCGGGGCAAGGGAGCGCGAGACAGCCTCACAGACCGGCGGATTGCCCGGATCTGGTCACCTGCGAGGGGTGAGTTGTCAGACAGACCGGGGCGAATCTGGCGCGCGTAGCGGGCCGCGATGACATCAAGGGCGAGGAGACTGTCCTGCTCGGAGTGATGGACTACGCACGAGTTGATATTCCCCTCGCAGCCTTGGAGAAAGAGACCGACGGAGCCGGGATACTCGCGCTCCAGGCAGTTCGTCGC
>JALGSS010000356.1 GCA_029821745.1 Candidatus Zipacnadia bacterium | reverse complement strand
TCGGGTGACGCAGGTCACGGCGGAGGCGGGCCCACGACCGTCGAGCAGGCCGAGCGGTTCGTCCGGGAGACCGGCGTCGACCTCATCGTGCCGGACGTGGGAACCGAGCACCGGGCGACCGCCGGTTCGGCTCACTACTTGCCCCATCGGGCCCGGGAGATCAGCGCGGCCGTAGGCAAGATTCTCTGCCTGCACGGTACTTCCTCGGTCGCGGCGGAGGCCCTACCGTCCCTACCAGAGGATGGCATTGTGAAGGTCAACATCTTCACTACACTGGCCGTCCGGGGCGGACAGGCGGTGGCGCGCCAGGTCCTCGACAGCCTGGGGAATATCCTGCCGATCGAGGAGTTGCAGGCGCTGCGGGACGAGGGCGTCCTCGGGGACGCAGCGCTTTCACCCGAGCATGGCGAGAACAGCGCGCCCATCGGCCCGAAGCTCGCCGGCGTCGCCAACGCTCCCCGGAGAGACGCCTGGTTCGAGGCCGTCAAGGCGCGCTGCAAGGAGTTCCTGCTGGTCTTCGGCTACGACAAGTTCGTTGGGTAACGAGGTGGTGCCTCACTCACGGTTGCGCTGGAGAAAAGAAATCATGGGCACGGGGTATCACGGTGTGTGTGACGGGGCCCCGTGCAAGGCGTCTCAGAGGCTCCGTGGGGCTCTGGCGATGGTTGCGCTGGAGAAAAGAAATCATGGGCACGGGGTGTCACGGTGTGTGTGACGGGGCCCCGTGCAAGGCGTCTCAGAGGCTCCGTGGGGGCCCGTCACACACACCGTGACACCCCACGGCCATGCGTCATTGGTTTTTCAGCACCACCGCGCGTCCAGCCCAACCTGCGCGGGGACTACCATTGCCGGCCTCGGCCCTGTTGTCCGGGAGCGTGAGCTTCACCGGGACCGGTGCGGTTACCTGGTATGTATTCGCGGCGGTGCGCGTCACACTCACCGCGTACGGCCACTCAACCTCGTCTCCCACTCCGTAGTCGTACACGTTGAACCATGAACCCTCCGGGAACTGGTCGGCCAGCGTATCCGCCGTCGCTTCCGGATGCGCTTCGCGGTCGATGAGCGCTGCCTTGCCGCTGCGCATCTCGACGATGCGGTACTCGGCCGTCCCATCAGCGTTGGCGATCCGTGCGCCCTCGTAGTACGCGTAGCGCTGGAGCTTGAAGGGTGTGGGCGTCAGCACCTGGAAATCCGCGGCGCCGGACACCTGCCCCACGCCGATGCGCGGGTCCATGTTGAGTTGCAGCGTTGCGTCTTCGCCCGCCCTCTGGGCCCCCGCGACCTCGTACGAGATCCGGCGCGCGCCATTGATGATGAAGATGTTCGCGCCGACCATCGCCTCGACACCGGGTGGCGCCGGCGAGACCGTAATGGTTGAGTTCTTGTGATCGACCGCGGCGATGCGGCCGCGATACGCCGGGCTGTCGAGGGAGATGCCGAAGCCGCTTTTCTCAAGTCTCGTGCCACCGATCAGAGACATCGCCACCGGCTCTCCGTCCCTCTCTGCATACAACCCGAAACGGCCCGCGAACCGGAAGCCGCCCGCGGCCTCGCGCTCGACGGTGGAATCCGACGACCAGAAGAGAGTGTCGGTCCGGTCCGCCAGTGAAAGCTCGGCCGCGCCGGCGGAGAAGCCCGCCTCATCCTCGCCAGAGAGCGCAAGCCGGCGGCTGGACTTGATCAGGGGATCGCCCGCGTACGGCTCGATGACCGAGAGCACCTGGCTAAGGGCAGTATCCTCGCTCTCGTTGTGGGCCATGATCCACTTCATCTCGTAGGGTGAGCCGCCCGAGGCCGCCTTGCCGTCGGTGATGTTGACCTGCAGCGGCTTGCCGGCCGGATCGGCGGCCTCGAGCACATTCAGCCGCACGTGGAGCCCTTCCCCAGTCGCCAGCTTCCAGTCGGCCGACCACGGTGACTCGGACAGGCCCTTCTCGACGTTATACAGGTGTGGGAATACGAAGTTCATGCCCCGCCAGCCGTACGTGGCGTGCTTGGAGCAACCGTTCGCCTTCATCCACGCCTCATCCGCATAGGGCACATCAGGCCCCGCGAGTGTTCCGCCCTCCTGCTTGGTGAGAGCGATGCCCTCGGTCGCGAAATCGCCCTCCTGGCAGTGGAAGGCCCACCAGTGGTCCTTCCCACCCGAGATACGGTAGAAATCGACGCAGTAGAAGTCGTCCTCGGACACATCAATGGTCGCGAGCATACGCCGCTGCCAGTAGTCTTCCGAGGGCTCCGCCCGTTGACCGTTGTTGTCGAATTCCGTATGTGCGCGCGCCAGGGCCTCCGTCACATGGGCCACACCGGCGTCGGCGAGGTACTCGGCCCGCGCCAGTTGCCGAACCGGGGGGAACTGGCGGGCAGCGTTGTGGCTCGACCAGGAGGGCTCCCAAGCCCCCCAGTTGCGCGGGTAGCCCATGTGGGACAGGATGATTCCTTCATAGGCCTGCAAGCCGATGTCCAGCAGGTCATCCTGGGTGTGGCTGCGCGCCATGCCATACCGGAGCCAGAAAGCGCGCTTATCATCAGCCTTGCCCCCCCGGAGGATCGCTATGCCGTAGCCATCGTGGAGGGAGCTGGCGTCATTCCAGTCATCCGGCCATCTCGCGGCTTCGGCCTCGATCTCCTCGCGGGTGAAGGGGAATTGCTTCGACGGTTGCCAGGTCGGACAGTTCGCCAACGCCCACGCGAATTTCGGGTCGCGGAACAGCTTGTAGGCGTGCTCGAAGGCCGGCGCGTCCGCGCTGTGCCAGGTGCTCTTGCCCATTCTGCTGTACGATGGGAATGAGCCGCCATCGCCCACTTGCGGGTAGGAGCGGTCGATCAGCACCGTGTCCATGCAGAAATCGAACACGTTGCGGTATCGGCGCGACCGGCTGAGGGCCGGGTACTTCTCCTCGGGGTACACGTCGGGTCGCATCGCGCGCATGTGCTCAATGGACTCCACGATGGGCCCGAGGGCGGTCACATGCATCCCGTTGTAGCCGCCGGTTGACTCGTACGGCGCGCCATCGCGGAAATAGTCATTCGGCGCGAAGGTGCGCATCTTCCCCTCGCCGTCGTAGAGCCAGTCCATGAAGTCGTCGCCGCGCTCATAGTTGAGGACCTCGGCCATTCTCGCCAGGCCGCGTTGCTGGAAGGGCTCATTGGATCGCGTGGACCCGTCCATGGCCGCCTGCATCCACACCGCCATCACGTTCTCCTCGATGAAGCGGCGCACGTCCTCGTGGGTCTCGACCTGGAATCGCTTGCCTTGCAGATACGGGATGATGTCCGGGTCGAGCTCGATATCCGGCCAGATCAGGTCGTAGGCCTCGGCGTGCTTCCACTGGTAGCCGGGCTGGTCGATGCAGTACACCGTGAGCCCGGCCGACGAAAGCGAAGGCCCTTCGCTGAAGGGCGCCGGTCCCAGCCTGTCGACCTGGGTGCGGCTGTTCCGGTGCCGGTGCTGAGTCATCGTCGCCAGGTACGCGTACTCTGTCGCGAGGCGACAGAAGGCCACCAGTGACTTGTGCAGGTACTTGACCTCACCCGTCGCGATCCAGGCCCGAGCACAGTCCGGGGCCACCAGCAGCATCCGGTGGCAGTAGAACTGGGCGATTTCGGCAATGAACCCGTACTTCTTCCCCTTGTACAAGCACGCGCCGCCGAGGCCGTCATCCGGGAACTCGCCGCTGGTCATGTCGCCGTTCGCGAAGTCGTTGGAGGGGTATTCCTCCCCACCGACCGGACAGCGGATTTTCCAGCGCCAGGGGAAGTCGGCGTCCTTTTCCCACGGGTAGTAGGCCTTCTTCTCGTAGATCTCCGTGCCGTGGATCGGGCACCCATAGGTGACGTTGACCCAGTGCCAGCGCGGGATCGTGCTGTCCGGTTGCATCGCCCAGATGTCGTCATCGGGCATGTCCACCCACTTGGCCGCTCGGCCGGGCCCACTGCCTCTGATCGCCTCGATCTCGGCGTCAGTGGTAACCGTCCGGCCCTGCTTCAGCTCGGGAAGTTCCTCCCCAAGCGGCCAGCGGCGCGGGAGTTGGTAGCCCTTGAGTTCGCGGTACGCGCGCAGGTCGTCGTAGGACCAGATGACCAATGGCACGACCACCTCGCCCTCCGGGTGGGCGAAGCGAATCTCGATCTTCTCCGCCGCCGCTACGGACTTGAAGTAGTATCGGCGCTGATTGCTCTTCGCGGGCAGTGGCGTGCGGTCAAATAGTACCACATTGTCCGGGAATGTCACATCCAGTTCGGGCGTCTCCGTCGGCACTGTGAGAGCGATCATGAACATCCGCTCGACGCCGACGATGTCCGGCGCGTAGACCAGCGGATCTGCGTCTTGCGCAGGACACTGCGCCACGAGCAGCACCCCCAGGGCGCACATGATGATCGTCGTCTGTGAGCTGTATCGCATGCGAACCACCCGCAATCGTCTTCGCCGTCGCGTTTTGCCGAGTCTGCCCGCCGTCTTGCGTCGCCGGCAAACCCATGGCGTGGGCACCAGATTTCGCCGGCGAGCGAGGCTATCCTCCTGCGAGGCCGGTTTGATGGGTGACAAGCAAGCGTGCGTGTGGTAAGGATAAGCGGCGGGCGCAATGGGGGCGGTCCGGGGATGGTTTTCCGACACATCTCGATGCACGGAGGCCCGGTATGCGTAGTTTAGTCTTCGCTGTAGCCGTAGTCTTGATCGTCTCGAGCGTTGCCCTCGGTCAGGACGCGCTGTCACCCTTTGTTGCCGACGAACACACCAGGCTCCTGTACCACTTCGATGAAGCCCAGGGCGAGGCCACCACTGATGCCGGCGGGAACGATCAGGAGGGGGCTCTGCAGGGCCCTGAATGGGTCAAGGGCAAGTTCGGCAGCGGGCTGTGGTTCGATGGGATCGACGACTCAGTCTTCCTGGAGAAGCCCGAAGGCCTCATGGGCCTGAAGCAGATCACGGTGGAGTGCTGGTTCAAGCAGGAGTACACGTCGGGCCGCCGGTTCCTCATCGGTCACGACGTGGGCTTCCATTTTGAGGTCGATGGCGCGGCGGGAATGTCCATCTCCCTGTACAACCAGGGGGGGCAGGTTCCCAATGCGGAGGGGAAGCCCCATCAGCAGGTGGCCATGGGGGGCGTGTCGGTCCGCCCGGGGCGCTGGCACCACCTCGCCATCACTTACGACAGCCAGACGGTAAGCTACTTCCTCGACGGCGTGCTCCGTGGCCGGCGTCAGGGCCCGAAGGACTTCGCCCTCGGCGCTCCTTCCCGGGGTTTGTGGATCGGATGCTACGTCGGAATGGACTACTGGTACAGCGGCATCATCGACGAAGTGCGCGTGTCCGACTGTATCCGCTATGATCCGGAGGGCAAGCTCGTCCTCGGAGGGAAGGTGTTTGAGTTGCCGTCATCCAGCAATCCTCTTCGTCCCGCTCCTTCCGTGCGCACACCCCAGAAGACCGGTGCGGCATCTCTCAGCCTCTCCCTCCGCAAGCTTCACGGTGGCGAGGCAAGCGGGTGGGTGTCC
>JALGSS010000355.1 GCA_029821745.1 Candidatus Zipacnadia bacterium | reverse complement strand
GGCATACCATGCGTCGATCTCGAGCCAGTCATTGACACCATAGAACAGCTCGCCAATGACCGCGTCAGTGTCCATCGGCCGGTTCCAGTAGATCGCGTTTGCTTCCCAGTCGCCAGCTTTGACGGTGTTGCCGGTTGGCATACCCAGGATGTCACCGGCGAAGAGCGGTGTCGCCAGCGCGAGTGCGAGCATTGCAGCAGTGAGGATTCTCGACATGTCTGTGCCTCCCATTTTTGTGACCCTGTGAGTCTTGAGACAACCCTATACAAGCCCTTAGACCGATGAACGCCCCACAAGTCTCGGCCCGAGACCAAAAAAAATGCGAGTTACCCGGGCAGGCCCGCCGCAGGACAATCAGCCATCACAGACAGCGTCAGCGGGCCGACGGGTATTCGTTACACAACAGGTGCAGTGGCTTCTCATCCTCGTCGATGGGAGAGAACCGGGGCTGGTTCTCCAGGAATCGGTTGTCGCGCTCGTCATCGTTGACCTTCGATACCTCGCCCACGAGCGACGTGCCCGTTCCCTCTTCAGCCCAGAACGTATGATAGTTGTACTGTGGCAGCGTGATGCTTTCGCCTGGGGTCAGCCGGATCGTCGTCCCCGCCGGAACCTCATACGCGCGCCCGTCCACGTTCACAGGCACGGGCGTGTCCGCGAGCTGCTCATCCTCCGTGGCGTTGTACACGGTGACCATCAGGTTCCCGCCCGCCCGGCAGATGATGTCTTCCATCTTGTTCCAGTGGAAGTGGTACGGCGTGTACTGGTTCTCCCTCACGATCAGGAGTTTCTCGCAGTACGGCTTCGAATACTGCGCCAGGGTCGGATGGCCGTTGCGGATGGTGAACAGCGTCAGCCCCATCTCGGCAAACTTGCCACTGCCGTAATCGGTGAGGTCCCACCCGAGCTTGCAGTCGCGGATCTCGTCGTACTCGGGGCCCGCATTCTCCCAGTCCTCCGGCGACCAGAAAGCCCACGGGGGTAGGTTGAAGCTGAACCGTCTACACAGCTCGATGTCTTCTCTCTGGTACGCGTTGATTTCCGAGCGCTTCACCGCGATCACCTGCCCAAACTGGAATCGAGAACGCCTGCCCCCGCGTCGCCCCCAACCTAACAGAAGCGCGAACAGCGCCGCGGCCCAGCGGAACCACTACGCCTGCCTGCCGGCCCACAGCATCCCACGCTTCATGAGTTCCTTGACTTCCGGCACGTCCAGGTCGGCAGCGATGTGTCCGACCGAGCAGTAGAACACGCGGCCCTCGCCGTAGCTCTTGATCCACACGGCCGGCATGACCGTGTGCCCGAAGTTACACGTCGCGAGCACGATGATGGCGGGGTCCACGTGCATGTAGTACTGCTCGCTGGTGACCTCGAAATCGCTGATTCCCTCAGTCAAGGGGTGCCAGGGGTCAAGGATATGCACGCCATATGTGACACCGGCGCCGCCCGGATGCGCAACCCACTGCCCGCCGCACATGTACTGGTACTCGGTCTGCAGCCGGAAGGCGTCGCCCATGCCGCCGTGGAGCCCGGCGATCCCGCAGCCGCCCTGGACCGCCGCCAGCAGCGGCTTGAGCTGGTCAGCCTGGATGTCGCCCATGGTCCAGATGGGGACGATGAGGTCCAGATCCTTCATCAGAGCTTCATCCGTGAACGCGTCCAGCGTGTCCGACACTGTGACGTCCACACCGCTCTCTTGCAGTACGGTAGCCAGTATTTCCGACACGGGCTTCGGCTCGTGTCCGTCCCAGCCGCCTTGCACGATCAGCGCTTTCATGATGCCAAGTCTCCTTGGGGTGGGCACACACTCGAACCGCTCCGCAGGGAGGATCCGGGTGGTCCCCGCAAGTCAATTGAGCGAGAGGTGAGCGGGTCAAACGACCCGCCATTTTTCACCATCCGGCAAACATTACCCCTTCGCGACCGGCAATGCAACCTGTCCCTTTCGCGGCGCTCTTCATCCATGCTATACTTGCCGCCTTGTCCACGGCTGTGACCAAACCCGTCACTGACCGTCAGCCGCTCCGCTCCCCAGTCTCTTCGGAGGGCCCAGAGCACCGCGACACGGGAATTGATACCCCATGAAAGCCACTGTTGCTTGCGTTGCCTGCATGATTGGGCAGTCCTACAACACCGCTCGTCATTGCACCGACGACCCAGACGCCCAGAAGCAAATCGTCGACGAATCCATGCGGCGCTGCCTCGCGCTGGGGCCGAAAGCCCTGGAGATTACGCCCGGTGAGCTCTCGCAGTTGTCCTTTGAGGCCGCGCGCGAGATATCCGGCGTCGAGGATCCCTACATCGAGGACAAACGCTCATCCAACGCGGCGGCACTAGCGTTTTACCCGGAGCTCAAGGAGCGCCTTGCCGCCTCGCCTGACCCGTTGCCGGATGCGTTGCTCCTGGCGATGGCGGGCAACATCATCGACCTTGGGATCGACCAGGAGTACGATCTGGTCGATGATGTTGTTAACCAGGTCGAGCGCGGGTTCAACGTTGAGGAGTTGGACAAGTTCCGGGCGGACCTCGCTGACGCTAAATCGATCCTGTATCTCGCCGATAACTCCGGCGAGATCGTGTTCGACCGACTGCTGATCGAGGTTCTCGGTCCGGACCGCATCACACTGATGGTCAAGGCGGGGCCCATCGTCAACGACGCGATGCGTGCCGATGCCGAGCAGGTCGGCCTCGCGGACCAGGTTCGCGTGGTCGACACCGGCAGCAACTACTTCGGCTTCCCGTGGCAGATTGTGAGCGAAGAGGCGCGAGAGGAGTTCCGCCGAGCCGACCTGGTCATCTCGAAAGGCCACGCGAACTTCGAGACCGTGAGCGAACTGGGTGCCGACTGGGATAGCGTTTGGTACCTGCTGAAGGCCAAGTGCGACGAGGTGGCGCGGATCGTCGGCGCAACTCTCGGCGACGTGGTGCTCATCTCCCACGCCACGGTTAAGGCTCTCGAAGCTCAGACGGCCTGCAAGTAATCGCAAGGCGGGCGTCAGTACGCGGCCACTGATACCGGCTGCAAGCCTTGCTTGGCCGCCTCCTTCACGGCTGCCTCAACTTGCTGCCCGACGAGGTCTCGAGCCACGCGCCAGCCGATCCGGCCTCCCAGGCCGAGGGCGGACACGTGGTAGTACGGGGGTGACGCATCCGTGACCGCCACCGCTACGGGGATGAAGCCGTCCGCCCTGCATTCAGCCAGTGTCACGTCGAGGTCGTTGCCCTGGACCCACGACTTCAGGCTGATGGCGGCTGACCGGCCAATCTCCGCGAAAAGCCCGCTGAACACGGGGTCCTTACCGCGCACGTGTCCCGCCAGCACCGCGGGGGCACGTCGAGATCGTGCCTGCTCCTTCACCTTGGCCATGAACTGGTCCGAGGGTACGCCGATGACGCAATCCCACTGCTTGCCCTCATCCTCCGCAAACACCGCGGCATACACTTCGCCGCCGGTGTCCAGCGCGCACGACGCGATTGAGATCGGCATCATCCCGTTCTGCCGTCCCAGCGGCAGGAGCTGCTGCAGCGCGCTCCGTGTTAGGTTCGGGTACAGCACCCATTCCCCGTCGCTGCTGTCCGTCTCCCAGACTGCCGCATAGGTGACACCCGCCGAGCGCGACGCCACCGACACGCTCACACACCGCTGCCCGTCCTCGCGCGCCTTCTCGTAGGCCGCCTTCAACTCCGCTTCAGACATCGCCGTGGTCAGCGTACGCTTCGTTGATCCAGCCTGGAACAACAGGCAATACTTGACCGGCGAGATGCGCTTCGCAGTGTAGGCGAACTCGCAGCTCATCTGCCCCTTCCACTTCGTCGAGCCCGAGTACACGTGGCCGATACGCCGGGTCGCGTCGCCGTCGGCGATCGTGAACCCGTACCCCTTCGTGAACACCACTTCCGGCTTGCCGTTTGCCCCGCCGAAGAACCGTTCCCTCTGAGTGTCGCCGAGGTCACCGTTCGTGGGGTCGCAGGGCACCCAGCCCACCTCAGGCAGGTAGAACTCGGCCCAGCAGTGCCACGGCGGCTCCTCACCAATGACGGCTCCGCCACAGCGCTGGGCGGGGATACCTGCCGCGCGGCACAGGGCGATGAATAGATTAGCGTAGGCCGTGCAGTTCCCCCGGCCCTCCGCCATCATCCGCGTGGCGCTCATCGGGCGATTCGTGACGTACGTGCAGCGATCGATTACCGCGTCGTAGATTGCCCGCGCGCGCTTGAGTGGATGCGACTGAGCCTGGGCGAAGGCTGCTGCCGCCTGCGCGATCGCTGGGTCTTCGCTGTTGATCTCCCGTGTCGGGGACGTGTACTTCTTGTACAGGTCGCTATCCTGATCGTACGGTGGATAGTCACGCGCCGCCAGAGCGTCAGTGTCGAACTGCGGCGGGTGGCAGTGCACCTTGTACCTCAAGGTCACCGACCCCTCGATGGCGCGACTGGGCAACTTCAAGACGGCGACGCCCTGTTGCTTCGTTTCATCCAACAGAATCCGGGTCGCTTCGGGTTCGACGCTCAGGTCCGTGACCGTCTGCATGGGCGAGGTCATGGGCAATGGGATCAGGATCTCCGCATCGTGGAAGTTCCCGCCGGCCTTTGCTGTGTGCTCGACGAGGAAGGTGCCCGCGTCCTCGACAGTGAATTGAGCCTGGGTGCAAGTGACCGTTGCGAGCAGCAGCGCGACGCTCAGTCCGACGGTTCTGTGCACTGGTGAACTCCTGATGATTGCTGCGTAGCGCTTCTCTGGGCTCTTGCCACGCATAAGTATACTTGATCGGCAAAGCGCGGAGAACTCGGTGCTCGGGCGGCTCTTGGGCGGGACCTCGCGCTCCAATAGACTGGACGTCGATGGGGCGAATCGGTTCACGCGGGGGCCTCCGGCCAGATCGGGTTTCGGCTGACTGCATCCGTATCTGGGGCGCGATGGCCCGCGCGGATGCGCTGCAGCCGGATTGTGCATGAAACGTGTCGCGTTTTGCGCTACAATACAAGGGATGATGACCCGGCATACGTCGAGCGCTCACAACAGGAAAGGCCCTGCGATGTATCGCGGTATGTGGCTTCGCTTTGGAGCAATGGTTGCGGCTGTAGCGGCTATGGCCCTCGTGTGCGGCTCCGGTTGTGCCCTCCGGCAGGCCTATGACGACGCCTCTTCGGAGGAGCCTGAAGCGTCCGAGACGATACCGGCGTACAGGACCCCGTCGTCTCCCGTTCAGCAGACGCCGACGCCAGTGACGACAACGTCGCCACCCGGGCCTGCGCCGACACTCCTCGCGGACCTGAACAACCGGGCCAACGCCGGCGGGCCGTACAAGTATGCGCTCGACGAGCGCTTCAGGCGGTACCACCGTTTCGAGTGCCCCTATGCGCCACACACGAAGACAGGAACGCAGCTCCAGGTGCAGGGCCGGCGGATTGTCCATCGCCCCACCAGCGTCCCGACCGGGACCCACATGAGCCGCGACGAGATCAAGGCAAAGGGATACACGCCCTGTCGGTATTGCCGCCCTGATCTGGACAAGCTGCCGGCGTGGGTCCACCCCGCCCCGGAGCGGCTTCCAGCCCGGCGGTGAGCCCAGCGGCAATCTGCATTATCCCACATCCCCCTGAGAAGCGCCCAAGAGGCGTGGGGCGACTGACGCGCGCATCGAGTCATTGAGCACCTTGGCCACGGGCCAAGGGCGGCGGTCCTCTCGCGTCTCGCGTGCCAACCAGTTGCGAATGCCGCCAAATCGCTCACGAGGTCCTCTGACCATGCAGATCGGTCTATCATCACTGGCTGCCGCGAGCCGCGTGTACTTCCCCGATGTTGACACCTACCGGGGGCTCGAGCAGCGACCAGACGCAACCCTCGTACCTGGACACCCCCGAAGCGGAACTGGAGAAGATTCGCGCCCACGCGGCGGGTCTTGGCCTCACACTCTGGTCCGCGCATTCTCCGTGTGGCGCCACGAATCTATCCGATCCAGACGCCGACGGCCGGGCGGAATCCATCGAGGTCCACAAGCGCTGCCTGGACGGTCTGGCCGTGCTTGGCGTCCCCAACTTCGTCATCCACCAGGTTGGCGGGGGCGACAATGACCGGGACGAGAAGTTCAGGCTCGGGCTCGACTCGGTCTTCCGGATTCGTCGCTATGCCCGGCAGTATGGCATCCGTCTGCTCATCGAGAACTTCCCGTTCTTCGACCCGCAAGACTTGCTTGACT
>JALGSS010000354.1 GCA_029821745.1 Candidatus Zipacnadia bacterium | reverse complement strand
CCTCTACTCGAATCCTCTGATGGGTACATTCAGGTCCGTACAGGAGGCCATCATGGCCCGCGCAACCATAGCCCTCATGGCTTTGCTGATCGCGCCGTACGCTGTCGCTCTGGACACCGACGGTGACGGCATGTCAGATGCGCTCGAGGAGACCCTTGGCACCGACCCGGCCTTCGCTGAGATACTGACGAAGGTTGGGGAGAGCCCCGCGTACGAGCCGACCGAGAAGCGTGCGGCACGATACGACGTCCGCGAGGTCCACTTCGCGTCCGTGGCCCAGGGCCGATGGCTGTGGAGGATCGACTTCGCGGTCCCGTATAGCTATGACAACACCATCATCATCCTGTACGTCGATGCCGACAATGACCGCGCGACCGGCCGCTCGGGAATGGGCTGTGAGACAACCTACGGTCACCATCGGGGCCGCTCCACGCAGATGTTCTATCTGCCCGAGGACCGCAGGCCTGAGTTCCCCATCGCGCGGGTCGCCACTGACGACCGGAGCTTCTATATCTGCGCCGATCTGCCTCTGAAACAGGAGGACGGACGCACGCGCTTCCGCATGAGCATCCTGTCCGAGCAGGCCGATCCCCACGAGAGCCGTGACGGCCTCGGATGGCTGGACGTCGATGCGCCGGGAGAGTCTGAGCGCGCGCGTGTCGTCACCTTCGCCGACCTGCGGGAGAACGAGGGGTTCGAGGTCACGGACAGCGCCGAGCTGCTCTGGAAGATCCAGGACGATCCGGCCAATGTCATCATCAACTCATACCGGGACTGTGACTACGAGGGGTTCGAGTACTATCACTCGGAGTACCGCTGGCCTGCCCTGCGGAATTCCGGCGGCGCCGGCTCCATCAAGGCCACGGTGCCGAAAGCAGGGCGCTTCTGGCCGGGTGTCGTCGTGTACGATGGCTCTGGGCCGGAGCCCTTCGAGATGCTCCTTGATGGGGAAGCCCTGGGGCGCTTCGTTGCGCAAGCCGACACCTGCCGCCAGCGCCTGTTCTTTGCGTCGGACCCCGTGGACCTGGCAGCCGGGCAGGTGCTGCAACTGCGTGCGCCGGCCGCTCCGGGGAGCTTCATCGTCGAAGACATCGTCTTACTGGCCGAGCGCCCTCCGGTTCTCTCTCCTCCGCGCGAGATACGCGACCTTGAGATCGCGTATGACTGGGCATCGGGGCACATGCGCGCCACCTGGTGGACGACCTGGCCCGTCGCGTGCGAGATCCGGTGCGGCGAGACCGTCATCACCGAGGAGACGCCGTCCCAGAACCACCGCATTCTCCTGGAAGACCTCCCTGAGGGAACGCGCTCCACTTGCACGGTATCGGCGCTCGAGGGCGGCTCCGGCGAGCCGGTTGAGTTGAGCCGTGCCTTCACCGCGGGCAGGCCACAGGTGGCCCCCGGCAGCATCGACAGGCGGACCATCGACATGACCCTTCAGGCAGTAGGGGAGAGCATCCCCGCCGGCACGCCTCTCACTACCGGCGTGCCCTTCGCTCGGGGGCAGCTTTCGTCTACGGACAACATCGCGCTGCGCGGTCTGGACGCGGAGTGGCCACTGCAGGCGCGTGCGCTCATCAACTGGCCGGATGGATCAGTCAAGGTTGCCCTCATCGACACCGTTACCCCGGAAACCGTCGCGCCGGGAGCACGCCTTGCCCTCACGTACGGCAACCGGGTGAGCCGCGAGCAACCCGCGGATGGCATCGAGATCGCTGCGGACAACGACCGCGTCACCGTAACGACCCCCTCGCTGAAGTGCGAGTTTGACGCAGCCCAGTCGGGGCTGTTCACCAGGCTATGGGCGGACGAGACCGGGCAGTTCGGCGACGACACACTCATCACACGCGAAGACGCCCCGCCCCGCGCCGTGATTGTCGACGCCGATGGGAACGCCTTCGACACCCTCGGACCGGCAGAATCCATCACCATTGAGGAGAGCGGCCCACTGCGCGTCGTCGTCCGCGTGGACGGACACCACGCCGCCCCGACCGGACGCTTCTTCACCTACCAGGTCCGCTTCACATTCCACGCGCGAACGCCTGGGGTACGGGTCTCCTACCGATGGGGTAACGATGAGTCGGCAGATGAATTCGCGAAGTTTCGCTCTCTGCGCGCGGAATTGCCGCTCAATCTTCCCGACGATGCCCGGTTCCTACTCGGGGCCGACGAGAATCTCGCCGGCGTCGTCTCTGGGGCCGCCCGACTGGAGCAACTCAATGACGACCGCTACGAGATGGGAGAGCAATCAGGCGAACATGCACCGGGGTGGATCTGGGCAGGAGGCGGAGACAGAGCAGTTTCCCTGTTCTGCCGCCAATTCCGGCAGCTCTACCCGAAGGCGATCGGGATGGACGCAGGTACCCTCTACCTGGACATCTGCCCCGAGTTGCCCGCAGACCAATACGCCGATTGCAGCGAATTGGACCTGATCAAGCTCTACTACTATCTCCAGGACGGCGTCTACAAGGTCCGCCAGGGCATGACGAGGACCCACGAATTGTGGCTGGGCCTCGGGGCAGGGGTCCAAGAGGGCGCGCCGGCCTCCCTGGCCGATGCACTCAATGCCCGAGCCGAGCTCATCAACGCACCTGCCGTCCTGTGCGCTGATCCGGCGTACGTCTCCTCGACCGGCGTCTTTGGCGACTTCGTCCCGCGCGCTGAGGGCCGCACCCCGCGCTATGACGAGGTTTGCGACCGTGTCTACCGCGGGGTCATTAACCACCGCACCGGCGTGCGGGAGTATGGGATGCTCAACTTCGGCGACCAGTTCGGCGAGCGTCGGGTGAACTGGAGCAACGGGGAGTACGACCACCACCATTCCGCCGCCCAGATGTTCGTGCGTAGTGCGGATCCCGGCTGGTACCACCTCATGCTGGACATGGCCCGCCACGATATCGATGTGGACCTGTGCCACTACCATACGAGTTCGCGTTACCGGGGCGCCTCGTGGATCCACGCAATGGGCCATAGCGGACGATACTTCACCAAGCAATACGACGGCCAATGGGGGATACCGGCTGGTGGCGTGACCCCGAGCCATACATGGTGCGAGGGAACCTGCGAGTACTACATGCTCACCGGCGATCCCAGCGCGATCGAGGCCGCGCGCTCCATCGCGGACCACTACGGCGGGACCTACATCAACAACTATGATTTCACCAACGGGCGCATCCCCGGATGGCAGCTCATCTTCACGATGGCCGTCTACCGGGCGACCCATGATCCGTTCTATCTGAACGCTGCGCGGATCATCGTGGAGCGCGTCCTGGAGCGCCGCACGCCCGGGAGCGGCTGGGAGCGCCAACTCGTGCCCGGCCACTGTCACTGCCGGCCACGTTGCCGGGGATGCTGCAGCTTCATGCAGGGCATTCTCGGCGTGGGCTTGCGAGAGTACTACCTCGCGACGAGGGACCCGCGCATTCCGCCCGCCGTGGTGGACGGGGCCCGTTACGCCATCGAGCAGCTCTGGGTGCCTGAGCAGGAGGCCTTCCGCTACACGTCCTGCCCTCATAGTAGCGTCACGACGAGCCGCAGTGACACTCTTGCGGGCTTGCTGCTGTTCGCGTACGAGTGCAGCGGAGACGAGTACTTCCTGGACATCGTGGAACGCGGCATGAACTTGGGGTTCGAGAGCCTGGGCAGCCTGGCTCACGTGCGCTGGACGCCGTACATCATTCATGCTCTGGACCGCATCCGCGCCGAAGGGCCCGCGATTGGCGGCGAGAAGGGCGCCACGCTTTGCTTGCGCAATGACCGCAGCCGCCCCTTTGAGGTCCGGCTGTACACGCGCGATGGTGTGCCGGCATCCAAAGCAGATGCCACCCTTTTCGCACCCGATGGCTCCACCTTCATCTCCGGCGACGCCGGCCGCATACTCGTTCAGACGGGTCTCGTGGGCACTTACACTCTCACCGTCGCGCCAGACACCGGCCCGTGGATCGTCACCTGCTCCGTCAACCCCATCGTGCTCTCTCTGGCGCAGGGAGCTGATCTGGCAGTGGCGGGAACCCCTGCGCACCTGTCTTTCGAGGGCATCCCCGGCAAGCCCATGTCCGTGTCTGTAGAGCCGGCCGAGGGGGATCTTCGGCCCGTTCTGACCGCGCCTTCGGGCGCCCCCTGCGAACTGCGCGTTCCCACAGCCGACGAGGGCATCTACCGGCTGACGCTGACTGGACCCGGCCGTGCGCGGATCAGAGCCGAGGGAGCAGCCTGGGCATCGCTCCTGCGCGGGCGCTACTTCAACGCCTCCGCTCCGGAGGTGCGCATCGAGGGCGGGACGACGTTGCTCCCAGGCCAGGGGCGTACAGTGAAGCTCTCGGCCGTCGCTCGCGACTTCGAGGATGACATCGCCTCAATCACATGGGAGCTTCCCGACGGACGCAAGATTGAGGGCGAGCAGATCTCCTTCGACCCCCCGGCGGACGTGACCCGCCTTCAGGTCCGCGCCATCGTTCTCGACGCCTCCGGCAATACGGGGCAATCCACCGCCGAGGTGCGCCTTCCGCCCGTTGCTATCGCTGATGCGCAGGGCGTGGTGACAATACAGGCCGAGGACTTCACCGGTCAGGGCAAGGGAGAGGTGTTGGTCACCGACCGCATCGGCAATGTGGGGAAGATGATCACACGGTGGCACGCGGACATCGGCCACTGGCTGGAATGGCAGTTCAGCGTGCCGGAGGACGGCGAATATCTGATGTTCGCTCGCTACGCGACGGACTGTGCCGAGTCAACGCGGAGGCTGACCATCGACGGGGCTGTCCCGGGCGAGGGTTACGGCGAGGTCTGCTTCAAGTGCACCGGCGGATACTGCACCGCCGCGGACAATTGGGAGATCAAGCAACTGGGCCGGCCAGTCACACTCAAGGCGGGCCTGCATTCGCTGCGGATGGAGAACCTGGGCGAGGGACTCGCGCTGGACGCACTTTCCATCGCCCCTCGCCGGGAGGCGCGCTGACCTGGGGCTCGGCACGGCGTCAGTTGGCACTGGTGCTCCTGTCCTCGTCACCGCCGGCCGCTGCAAACCACGACCTCGTGGGGACGCAGCCGCAGGCTTACCCGTCCCGCCTCCACGGTAAGCGTCTCCGTCTCTCCGCGTACCTGCATCGACGGGATGCCGCGCAACTCGGGCAGAGGGTGCGTGGTCGTCCACAATTCAACGTCACTCACATTGGCGACGATCAGCCACGCGACATCGCCCTGCTCCTTGAGCCAGAAGGAGACGCCTCCCTGTTCCCAGACCCGGCGTGGGCCCGGGCCAGTGAAGACGGGTTCCAGCGCCCGGAGCTCAGATGCGATGGCCGTCAGTTCCTTCTCGAAGGCGGCGCGCTTCTGTTCCTGACTCTCCAAGCCGTCGAATCGCGTCTGGAACTTCCGCCCCTGCGTCGCGAACCGACCCATGATGTAGTCGTCCCACCATCCCCACCAGAAAACGCCGCTCTGGTACATGGCCGCGAGGAACGCATTGCAGCGATTGCTCTCGAAGGACGCGAAGGGGATGTAG
>JALGSS010000353.1 GCA_029821745.1 Candidatus Zipacnadia bacterium | reverse complement strand
AGGTTCTTGTTGGGGACGTTGCCGTTGAACCGGAACACGTCGCCGCCCATCCATGCGTTGATGATGTAGGTGGCGTACTCATGGCCCCGTGACAGATTCAGCGGCTCGGGGTTCGCCAGCCACTTGAGGATGTCCTTCTTCCAGTTTTTCTCGCGGGACCTGTACTCCTTCAGGATGTAGGCATATTCGCCCGGGTTCCAGCCCGTGCCGTCCAGGCAGTACTTCTCGATCAGGTCCGGGCGCTTGCGGAACCACCAGTTGTACTCCGAGTTGTGCCCGCTGGACTCCGTGACATAGTACCCCATGGCCAGGAACATCTCGTTCCGGACCTTCTCGTGGTTGTAGACCTTCTTCTTCTTCATCGCCTTGCGGAGCAGCGGGTAAGCGTCCTCGCCGTTCCAGTCGAACTTCACGAACCACGACAAGTGGTTGATGCCGGCACACACGTAGTCGATCTCGTCGATCGGCGCGCCGATCCAGTTCGCCAGCATCGCCGAGGTTCCCTGAACGCTGTGGCACAGACCGCTGACCGTGACGTCCGTCTCACGCTGCATCGCCCGGCAGAGCATCGCCATCGGGTTCGTGTAGTTGAGCATGATCGCGTTGGGGCAGACCTCTTCCATGTCCCGGCAGATGCTCAGCATCACGGGGATGGTCCGCAGCGCGCGGAAAATCCCCGACGGTCCACGCGTGTCCCCGACATTCGTGTCGACCCCATACTTCTTCGGGATCTCGATGTCATACCGCCAGACCTTCACGCCGCCGGCGAGGATGGTGACGATCACCGCATCGGCGTCCTTCAGTGCCTCGCGGCGGTTCGTGGTCGCGGTGACCTTCGCCGAGTACCCTCCCTCGTGGATGATTCGCTCGACGGCCTGCGTGATGTAGTCGAGACGCTCCTCGTCGATGTCCATGAGCGCCAGTTCGGCGTCCTCGAGCAGAGGAAATGTGAGAAGGTCCTTTACCAGCGTACGGGTGAACCCGAAACTGCCTGCTCCGATGAATGCAATCTTCGCCATGTGTCAGTCCTCCAGAATGTGGTGGCGTGCCGATAATCGCCGGTCTGTGAGCGCGGCCGCGCATCCATGCGGCGCCGCGCCGGCTTGAACAGGGAATATCCTACTCGTTCTCTCGCAACTTCTCAACGACCTGCCAATTCGCGTCCGCTTCCGGATTCCCTGCCTGCGTGCCGGGGCGAGGCCTCAGTGTCGGCGACAG
Organism: Candidatus Zipacnadia bacterium; assembly: GCA_029821745.1. Classification (GTDB taxonomy): domain Bacteria; phylum Armatimonadota; class Zipacnadia; order Zipacnadales; family JABUFB01; genus JALGSS01. The sequence goes on along the minus strand of JALGSS010000353.1, from coordinate 4,479 downwards.
GGCTGGACTGAATACTAACCCGCAGGAATGTGCTTCACGCGGTAGAGCGCTCCATACTGCATCGCGAGGTACTCCAGCACGCCGTCGCGATGGAAGGTCGGACCGTTCGGGATGATGCCGTCGTACTCCGGACCCTCCACTCCATCCACCACGACGCGCTGCATCTCGTGTTCTTCGACAACATACGCCACGCGCTTCCCGTCCGGGCTGAACATCAGCGCCCCGATGCCTTCGTACCCCGGGCCCTCCACACCATCCACCACGACCACGTGCTGCTCACCCTTCTGGGCGAGATATGCCAGGCGCTTCCCGTCAGGACTGAATATCGGCTTCCCGAGGCCATCGTACTCTGGACCCTCCACCCCATCCACCACAACCAGCCATTCCTTGCCCCTCAAGGCGCCATACGCCGTACGCTTCCCATCAGGACTGAAGAGCAGCCCGCCCTCCAAGATGCCGTCATACTCTGGGCCTTCCACGCCGTCCACCACCATCACGCAGCTCTCGCCCTTCATGGCGTCATAGGCCACGCGCTTCCCGTCGGGACTGAATCGCGGCGTGTACTTCCCGATGGCGTCGTACGCCGGACCCTCCACGCCATCCACCACCGCGAGCCACTCCGCGCCCTGTTTGGCGGCGTACGCCACGCGCTTCCCGTCAGGACTGAACTCAGGACTGCCGATGGCGTCGTACACGGGGCCCTCCTCCCCGTCCAGGACCATCAGCCACTTGGCGCGCTTTTGGGCGGCGTACGCTACGCGCTTCCCGTCAGGACTGAACACCGGACTGCTCTTCCCAACGGAGTCGTACCCCGGACAGGCCACCCCATCCACCACCACCAACCACTTCTGGCCCTTCTTGGCGGCGTACGCTACGCGCTTCCCGTCGGCACTGAACACTGCCCTACCGGCCGCGACCGTGTCGTACTCCGGACCTTCGACGCCGTCCAGGACCGTCAGCCACTTGGCGCCCTTTCTGGCGACGTACACCACGCGCTTCCCGTCAGGACTGAAGAGCGGACCGCCCTGCGCAACGCCGTCGTATTCCGGACCCTCCACGCCGTCTACCACCACCACCAGCTTCTCGCCCTTCTTGGCAGCATACGCCACGCGCTTCCCGTCAGGGCTGAACGTGGGCCTGAGGTTCGCGATGCTCTCGTAGTCCTTGCCCTCCAGACCGTCCACTACTACCAACTGCTTGTCGCCCTTCTGGGCAGCATACGCCACGTGCTTCCCGTCGAGACTGAAGGTCAGGGTGCCCTTTCCGATGCCGTCGTACTCCGGACCCTCGACCGCATCCACCACCACCAACATCTTCTCGCCCGCCCATGTCACATACGCCAGATGGCGGCCTCCCTCGCTGAAGCTGTCATCTCCGGTATCCTCGTGTAGAAGCCCCAGTCGCGTCTCCTCAACCCTGTACTCCGCTGCCACACACGACGCGCAGCACACCAGCACTGCGAGCAACACCGCTGCTATGTGCCTGATCATCGCCGACCTCCCTTGCGAAGTTTGGTGTCCAACATTCTTCTTACACAACCGCACCAAAAGACCTGTCCAATTGACACATTTTGCACACTATGAAGCTGCCCGCGTGGCCGACTGTTGCAGCCGTCGGTGGGCCTGTGTTGGAGCCGCCGTTCGGGTTGTGTTGAGAAACAAATAACGTATGGCTGTGGGGTGTCACGGTGTGTGTGACGGGGCCCCACAGGGCTGTGAGACGCCTTGCACGGGCCCTCAAGCCCAACGCCGTCAGTCCTCTCGCAGTGAGCGCTTCGCCCTCGCCCCCCTACTCCTGCGGGACCAACTCCAGGCGGTCCGTGTAGACGGCCTGCACGTTCTCAATGTTCTTGTCCGGGGCGATGTAGATGAAGTCCCCATCCTTGGGCGTGATGACCCCGATATCAAACCAACGGTACTCGTCCGTCGCCACATCCGCCGCCGGAACGTTCTTGGTCGGCGTGCGGTACTCCTTCGTCTGTGGATTGTAGACGCCCGCGTGGAATGCCTGTCCCTCGTCGCCGGTCTTGTCGACGCGGACCCGGGCGCGCACCAGGTACTCCGTGTCCGGCTTCAGGTCGTCGACCTTGAGCCACCACTGAATCGACCAGTGGGTGCTGCCTCCGGGCTGTAGCACCGCGAAGCCATTGTCGGCCAGGGCATCCTCAACGATCTTCGCGCTATGCTCCTTCAGATGCGTGGCGAGGCGGGTGTCCATGTCCTCGCCCAGGACCGTCCCGGGCACGTCGACCTTGACGCCCATCTTCCCAGCCATCGCCCGCCAACGTTGGAGATGCTGTTCGACACCCCGGGGCCTTTCCCGCAGGTGCGTCACCTTGTTCGCCGCGGCGAGAGTCTCGAACTCATCCACAATATCCAGATACGCGGGGACCTCATCCGCGCTCTCAGGCCCCATGTCCAGGTAGCCGTAGAGGACCGACAGCTTCGCCAGTTGCACGCGCCCCAGCAGTTCCTCATCCCCGGCGGCACGCGTCTCGGCCTCAGCGAACAGCGCCCGGCCCTTCGCGATGAACTCCTTGTCGATAGGGTATCCCTTGCCCTGTTCCGGGCCGTTGTGGTGCGCTTCCCACGTCTCCCATAGCAGGTCGTTGTAGGCCTGCATCGGCTCAGCGCATGCGCCGAAGTAGCCGTAGGTGAAGTCGCGCATCAGCGTCTGAGTGTCCAGCGAAGGGTTCCAGAGCTGCTTGGCCCAGACCCAGGATCGCATCCGCGCCCTGTGCCCTCCCGGGCTCTGGTACGCGCCCTGCAGCATGATTCCCTGCGCATTGTGATCCAGGTAGAAGCGGATGTTGTCGGCGACCACCGGCATGTTCGGCCACGGCTTCAGGTACGCGCCGAAGTTGGTCACGTAATCCCAGATGATGATGTTGGCCCCGATATCCGCCCAGCCCTTGAGGGCTGTCTGGAATTTCTCGGTCTCGGTGACGTATAGGAACGGTGAACCCCACGCATGCGTGTCCGTGCAGAGACGGATCATGACATTCTCGCGGGGGCGGATCGTCTTCGGCGGCATGAAGGTGGCCTGGTATGCGAGCGTGCAGACCTTCACATCCGGGAACTCGTCCGCGATGCCCTCCGCCACCGCATTGACGAACTGGATGAGTGTTCCCGCCCGGGTGCCCTCGGCGTCGTCGATCGCCATACACTTCTCGCACTGGCAATGGCCGCCGCGACCGTCATTCTGCGAGACGCTGATCAGTTCCGCAGTGGGGTGCTCGCGCAGGACCGCGCGCACTTTCTCGGTGGCGATCTTCACCACGTCCTGGTTGGTCAGGCAGAGCTGTCCCCCGAAGCTCATCGCAACGTGTGGTCTGCGCTCGCCGTCAATCTCGCAGAAGTACTCCGGGTGTTGTTCGAAGTACTCCTTCGACGGCACCAGGCGCTCGAAGGTGTGGACGAAGTACCCAGGGGCGAAGTTGATCGCTCCGCCCCACTCGTCGGGGACGCGGGCATTGTCGGAGTTGGTCCGATTGCGGATCGACCACTCAGCGTTGAAGGCGTCACGGTAGAAGGGGTCTCGGATCCCGAGGCGCGGCACGAAAGTGCGCGGGACGGGTTTGAAGCGCAGCGTCGGGCGACTCGGTATCGTCTCCACGCCGATCGCGTACCACCGGCAGCCCAGGTCCTCCTCCAACAGGGCGAAAACCGCGTTCAACACGCCTCGCGTCTTGCCTCCGAACAGGAAGAGCCGGCCGGCCGCAGCGGCGATCCCGTAGCCTTCATTGCCCAGATCGAGATCCCCGCCGGGCGGGTTGGCGTCCGCGAGCAGCTTGGTGCGTCCGAGGCTGATGAGCCCCCCGTCATGCTCGGCCGGCTCATTGAGCACGGGGAACTCAGCCCCGGTCATCTCCCCCAGCCATCGTGCCAGCTCTTCAGCCGCCTTCTCTTCCGGGCCGGTCGGCTCACTCGGAAGCAGAATGGCCCAGGCGGTCTCCCCGTCCTCCGCAAGAACGAGTTCCGCACCGGGCTCACCCTCCGGCTTGAGGGAGTTGACCCACTCCGCATGAGACTTGACGGCGGCCTGCGATGCCACCACGAGACAGAGCAGTGCGAGTCCGATGTGTGCGGGCAGCGTCTTCATGTTTCCTCCAGTTGTCGCGGCCAAACTTCGGCGGCGGCATTGCATACATAGGTTGTGTTGAGGAACTCACGGTAGCTGTGGGGTGGTCGCGACGTTCAGCGACCGGGGCCCCACAGGCCCATACGGCGATCCTGGGGCGTCCGTGGGGCCCCGCCGATTGGACGACATCGGCACCCCACGGCTATCTGGCCTTTTTCAACGCAACCCATATTGCATCCCCACAGTCGCCTTGGCCCGCCGCGTGGGCCGTGCAAGCGCCGTCGTAGCCGCAGGTCTTCAGCTTGCGGGCCGTAGACGTGCCGTTAAGCCCCCGCAGAGGGCGGCGGAAAGCCCGTCGCATTCGCATCGTCTCCGCGTCTCCCCAACCCTCGCTCACCG
>JALGSS010000352.1 GCA_029821745.1 Candidatus Zipacnadia bacterium | reverse complement strand
TCACCCATTGGATCGATCTCCCCTTCTGTGGGTCAAAGGTCTGGTTACACCCTTTCAAACCCACGGAAGGGGACTCTGGTCGCAAAGACCCGGCCGGGTCATGAATAATGCGGGTTCAACAGGACCTTCCCTTCATCGAGCAGCGTCGGTGTAACGTTCATGGCGACACGGTACTTGTCGAGCGCGACCAATTCCGGCCGCCCCCTTCGTAGGAAGGCAAAGTGCTCCTGCGTAGCAACGACCATGTCCACCAGTTCTCCGTCGATGCAGCGCCGCCTCGGCGCGGTCATGACCTTCGGTTTCCCGTCGGTGAACTCGGTGAGCCGCCCGTTAAGCAGGATCCGCCTTCGGCCGTCCTTGGACTCCACTTTCCCCGGTTGCGTGTCGGCGGCGGGCAGGCCCTGCTGGCCGCGGTTGATCGCGGTGGCGGCGGTGGGGGTGGTGATGAGGATGGCTTCGTCCACGAGGATGGTCACGGCACCGATCTGCGCGGCGATCTCGTCAAGGGCCGCCATGCCCGGTACGTGGCGGATGTCCACGTTCACCTGCTCGTCGCCGGCCAGATGACGGCGGTCGATCAGGATGCTGCTGCCGGTAGCGTCCTGAACGCGTTCAATGGCCTTCTCCAGTGGCGCGCCGGCCATCTCAACGTCAACGAACCGATGAATCCTATCCGCCTGCTTCAGGTCCCAAAGGTGTGCCGTTTCCTCGGCACGACGCCGGTCTCGCCGGAGTACCCGCTCCCGCTCGTCCCGAGTGAGACGGCCCCATGAGGTGAAGACGATCCCACGGTCACGAGAAACATACTCCAGCCCCGCTTGCCGCGCAACGTGCGCCACGGCGCTCTCGAGTTGTACGTTCGAAAGACGGACGTGGACCTTCGTCTCCGGCGCCACGCCCGCCTTCGGATCGAGACTGAATCGGATCTGGCCTTGCTTTCGCAGGAGATCGCTGAAGAGCCCGGCGATCGCCTCCAGCGTCTTCCCGGGGAACTCAACCGTGACCGGTTTCGCCAGGGCGAGATCAAGCGCCGGATCGCGTTCGAGCGTGGTCGCCGGCGTTGTGATGAGGATGGCTTCGTCTGCGAAGGTCCGCACGGCACCGACCTGCGCGAGGGCTTTGTCCAGGGCTTCCGCCAGCGGCACGTCCTTCAACTTGAGGGTCACCCTTTTCTTCAGAACGTCGGACAAGGCCTGCCGATCGAGCACCAGATTGAGTCCGGTCAAATCCTGATAGAAATCAACGACGTTGTTGAAGCCTGTGCCGGGAAACTCGATGCTTACGTGCTTCCCCAGAGTCTCTTTCATCCTGGGAATCCACGTCGCCTCGGCCTCCTGCCGCTTTCGGCGATTTCGCTCGACGAGCCGCTTCCGTTCCTCCGGCGTCAGGCGCTCCCAAGTGGTGAACACGACCTGTCGATCACGGCAAACGTATTCCAGGCCGATCTGCCGCGCGAGATGGGAGAGCCAACTCTCCGCCTGCACATTGGTCAGTTTCAGCCTGATGAGTTGTTCGCGGTCGATGTTCGCCTCGGGGTCGAGGACCACGCGAATCGGTTTCTGCCGCAGCAGGTCGTTGGCGAAGTCGATCACATTGCCCAGATGTGTCCCGGGGAATTCGACGGTGACCCGTTCGGCCAGGGCCTTGGCCACCGCCGGGTGACGAACGAGGTTCCCGGCAAAGCGACGCTTGAGCACCGTCGCCACAGCGGGGGATCGCTCTACCAGGACGACCTCATCTACGAGAATGACTTCCGGACCTCCGAACGTGACCATGACCTCGGCAAGAGCATCACGGAGGGTTACCTCCTTCAAGTCGGCTTTGAGGTACCAGCGGCGAGAAGGCGGACGATGCCAGTGGCTCAGGACAAGATTGACGCCGCTCAGGTCGCGGAGCAGGCGAAATGCTTCGTCCGGATGTCGCGTGTCGAACTCAACGCTCACCTTCTTCTCAAGGGCCTCTTTGAGCGTGGGACGCCACGTCTCCGCTGCCTGTCGATGACGACGTTGGTCCCGGTCGAGCACCTGGCGGCGTTCCTCAGGTGCGAGCCGGTCCCACGACGTGAAAACGACCCGCTGCCCCCGGCAAACATACTCCATGTCGTACATCTGCGCGATGAGCGAGATGCAACTCTCGGCCGTGATGTTGGCTACCTTTAGCACGACAGGCGTATCCCGGTGGATGGGCGCTTCGGCATCGATCTCCACCGGGACGTTGAGCCGGTCGGCAAGGAAGTCGCAGACTCTTATGGCGCTGGTCCCCGGGAAGTCAATGGTCACCCGTTTCGCCAGCGCCTTGGCCAACACTTCGTCACGCTTCTGCACGGCTGATTCTCGGGATGGAGCGTCCTGCGCCGACGTAAGGTTCATAGGCGCGAGCAGCAGCCCCAGGGCCATGACCGCCGCGAGGGCCACACTCACGGTCCACTTGCCCGGCGCTCCTCGCCGCCGGCTGGGGTCGAGAATGGCCGCCAGACGGGCTTCGATGCGTGTGTCGTTCGCCATGGCAACACCTCCCAGGACCGACACGCCGGCCGCCCGCAACGAACGGACCACCGCCACCAGATGATCCGCGTAATCGGAAGGTCTCGTGCCTGCCGTCAGGACCAGGTCGTCGCAGGCCTGCTCGCGCTCGACCCGCAGTCGGCGCGCGGCCAACCACACCAGTGGGTTGAGCCAGTACATCGCACAGGCGGCCTGGGCCAGCAGCCGCACCAGGCACTGCCAGCGCTTCGCGTGGGCCAGTTCGTGGAGCAACACGACGCGCCGCCGTGCAGCAGGCCAGCCGTCCGCGTCACGAGGCAGCAGCACGATCGGCCGGAAGAGGCCCCACATCATGGGCGTGACCTGATGATCACTCCGGAGCAGGGAAAAGCGCCGTTTCACGCCAGCGAACGCGGCCACGTCGCGGGAAACGGCCATCCACCCCTCGTCATCGAGCGGAACGGCGTGAGCCGCCAGCCGCCGGACGCCCACACGGCCGATCACGATCCTCGCCAGGACAACCAGGGCGCCAACGCCCCATCCGGCCAGCGCCAGGGTCGCCCAGGGGAACGCGGGCCGCGTCCCCGCCGAGGACTCCACTGGCGTTCGTTCAGAAACAGAGTGTGGCTTCCGGCACGGTCGGGGCCGCCGCAACGCCGAACTCCGGCACCTCCGAGAGTTCCAATTCGTCGGGCGAGCGATCCGGCGCAAGCACGGTCGGGCCGGGATCGGGCAGGGCCGGAGCCGGCGTGCGTGTGAGGCTGGGCAGGACCGGGACCTGCCAGGCGGGGAGCATGAGCGAGAACGCCGGCAGTAGCACCACTGCCGCCAACCCCAGGCTCCATACCAGACGGCGAGAAGCCGCGGAAGAGCGACGCAGACAGACGCTCACCGCGCCAGCCGCGACCAGCACGAGCGTGCCTTTGATGAAAGCGTCCACGAGGACGGCCAGCCAGGTGGCGGGCAATCCGTGCGCACCATCGCCGAGCAACCAAGTCCCCATCTCACCGCCCCTCCTTCCGGGCCTGGTCGATGCGCTCGGCCAGGCGATCGAGTTCCTCGTCGGTCAACCGAGACGCCGACATGTCCAGAAGCGCCGCGACCGCCTGCTCCGCCGAACCGGCGAAGAACGTCGCCACCAGGCGCGTCAGCGCCGACCGACGGGCTTTCGTGTGGGGCACCGTCGGCGCGAAGACGTACCGCCGGCCGTCCCGCCGGTGGGTCACGTGGCCTTTCTCCTCCAGGATGCGAAGCGTGGCCCGGACGGCCGAGTAACTGGGCGGATCGGCGATCTGCTCCTGCACCTCGGCCGCCGTCGCCTCGCCCTGCCGGTAGAGCACATCCATGATCTGCCGCTCGCGACGGCTCAGATGCGCCTGCGATTGGTGCCTCAATGGATTCCCCCTCAGTTGATTGAGCCGGCCTGTGCCGGTCCTCAGTGACGTCAACGCCGCGCTATCTGCTAGAAATCTAGCACATCGGGGGCGGTTGTCAAGGGGAAAATGGAGGAAAATTAGCACTTTGGTGCCCTGTCCCGGCGGCAAAGCGTGCGAAGTCCCTTATTCCGCTGCGGGATTCGGCCGTCTTGTGCGACAATAGGGCGACGGCTTCTCTCGAGAGAGCGACGGATGACCGACACCGAACTGATCCGGGCCGTGTAGGCCGGCGACCAAGGCGCCCTCGAGACACTGTGGCGGCGCGGGCACGAACTGGACCTTCGGCTTCGCTCTGTGCTGGAAAAAGACCGGCGACCGAAAGTATCTGGACCGGGCGCTCAGGTGCCTGCGGGCCGACAAGACGAACCACATCAGCAAGGACATTGGCCACATGTACCGCAACGCGTCCAACGCCACGGGCCTACTGGCCGAGGACAAGTAGCCGCAACTCGCGCGCCTGCCGCCGTTGGTGCCGTAGCAGACGTTCTGTCGTGGGTTCTGAGATGAATGGAGACTTGGATGATCTCGAAAACGGATGACCTGACCTCAGCCGTCAAGGAGACGGCGCGGCGGTTCGGTGCGGCCTTGGTGGGCGTGGCGCCGGTCGAGCGGTTCGACCCGATGCCACCGGTCAACGACCGCGTACCCGAGGGCCATCACCCGCGCGATTTCCTGCCCACGGCGCGGTCGGTCGTCTCCATCGCCCAGCCGATCCTCGATCCGGTGCTGGACGCCCCGGCGCGGCTGGCCCGGCGGAAACTCCCCATGGTGCCGGAGAACGTGAAGTACCCCTACTGGGACCTTGTATACAACATCACCGGTCACGCGGTGCAGGACCGGATGCTGGAGTTCATCGGGCAGGCCGTCGGTCAGTTCCTCATGACGCTCGGCTACGAGGCCATGATCTTCCCCACGACCGGTGTCCATCCGCGCATCGAGGGGATGACCACGCCGGAGGCCTTCAGGGAATCACCGTTCAAGTACACGTACGGCCCCTTCTCGCACCGTCACGCGGCGACCCGTGCCGGCCTCGGCGAGTTCGGCTACTGCAACGTCGTGCTCACCCGTCAGTTCGGCCCGCGCCAGCGGTTCAACTCCATCGTCACCGACGCGGACCTGACGCCCGACCCGCTGGTGACCGAACCGATTTGCCTGCGCGACGCCTGCGCCCTGTGTTTGAAGGCCTGCTTCATGCACGCCATCACGCTCCGCACCGATCCGGACGTCCGCGACCACCGCTCCCTCGACGAAGACGACCACACGCGCATCTTCATCGACACGCCGTCGAAATCCGTCCCGTCCCAATGCATGCGCCGCCGACAGGAACACCCGACCAGCCCCGTCCGCGGCGACTGCATCCGCGTCTGCCCCGTGCCCAAGGTCCGCCCGGACCTGCCGGACCACCTCCAGGAGATGATCGGCGAATGGCAGGCCGTTTAGCCGCAAGCCGTCAGGCGCGTGGGATCATTTAGCCGCGTCGTTCATCGGCGCGCGTTCTATTGACCTTTGCGTGGCCAATGTGACAGGGCGATGTCACCGTCGTCCCCCTCCCCCTTGACGGGGGAGGGTTGGGGAGGGGGTGAGACCGTCGCGTGTGCCTTTCCC
>JALGSS010000351.1 GCA_029821745.1 Candidatus Zipacnadia bacterium | reverse complement strand
AATAGCCTGGGCGGTCTGCTGGACTTGCGCGAGGGTTCGGGAAACGCAGGCGACACGGCAGCCCTCCTGCGCGAAGGCGAGGGCCGTCGCGCGACCGATGCCACGCCCGGCTCCGGTCACGAGGACGACTTTGTCATTGAGCATGGTACGAGATCCTCCATCGTGGGTTGCTGCCACGCAGGTCTTCAGCCTGCGGGCCGTTGCCGTCCGCCGTGTGGACCGGCCGCATAGGGGGAACCGGGGACACGAAGTGGGCCCGGTGGGACCCTATCCGGCCGGAAGGCCGTGCCGTGGTCGTCGGTGGGCCCGGCAGTCCCGTTGTGTTGAAGAAAGGCAATCATGGGCACGGGGTGTCGTCCCGCTCTGCGGGATGCGAAGGGGCCCCGTGCAAGGCATCTCAGAAGCTCCGTGGGGCCCCGTAGCGCGTCGGTCACGACGCGCTGTGACACCCCACGGCCATGCGTTGTTGGCTTTTCAACATAACCATCCTGCCGGGCTGCCGTTCTCCTCGGCCATTCAGGTGGTCTTTGTGTCGCCCTTTCAGGGCTGACGTGGGTCGTGGTGCCTATTCCACCAGTTTCCGCTGGTGGCTACAAGCTGCCACCCCGTTGGGGCCAGACGACGGCACCGCCCCGGGTCGGATGCTTGCGCCCGATCCGCCTTTGGCGGGATCGGTGCTCGCATGCGCCCCCTCCGCACGACGGCCGCAGGCTGAAGACCTGCGGCTACGACGGCAAAACGGCAACGGCGCATTGGTCCCGCCGTGCGGGACCAATGCGCACCCGACCATATGACCTCGCAAACTGCCCCCACTACCCCGGCATCAGGTAATGGCTGTGCGTCCCCGTGATTGCATCCACGATCAGCCAGACCACCATCATGAAGATGTCGCCGAAAGCCACTCCCAGGAAGAAGGGGATCGCGCCGACGAGACCCTTCGCTCCGCCGTAACGCATGATGACCGACTTGAGCACCCACCCGATGAACGTCGAGAACCACAGCGTCTTCATCGGGTACGTCTGCATCATAAATGAATCCCACCGGGTGGAAGGGGAACCACACGAAGCGCTGGCGCAGGTGGAAGAGCAGGAGCGTGAAGGAGCCCCCGACTATCATGGACAGCGTGTTCGTGATGCTGGGCTCCCGGGGCGCCATGAGGAAATTCTGCAGCAGTCGGAAGCCGCCCGGGCCGGCGCCCTGGACGAACCACGAATTGCAGGCCATCCCGCTGTAGGTGTACACGATCTTCAGGTTCGCCCAGTAGCAGATGATCGTGGAGATGAAGATTGTCGCGCCGAAAGCCGCCAGCATCCGCCGCTTGCTCATATTCGCCAGGTCCGCGATCTTCAGACTCTGCATGAAGCTGGGCATCAGGAATGCGCGCAGGTCGGTCATGAAGGAGCGCTCAATGAACATGCCGACGGTGAGATTGCGCGCGCCGATTCCTTCGGTTCCCACGACTGTGATCATCGTCTCCAGGGATGACAGAGTCGCCTGCACAAACAGCATCCCCGATTCAGCGACGACCTTCGTCAGGGCCATGGCGAGGATGATATAGACGACCATCTGGCCCAAAGCGACCGGCGCGCTCATCCCCGCGGCCATGCACCACCACAGCAGCGCGACGAGACAGCACGCGATCCCGATCACGCAGACCCGGTACGACAGGGGCTCGCCCTGACTAGAGACGCGCCCGCCCGTGGCTTCTTCCCACACGTCCCGCAGGTGATTGCGCGCCACCCAGAAGGAGAGGGCCACGTAGGCGATGTACCCTCCCACAGGCTGCATACCCAGCCAGCCCGGTTCGCCCCAGGTAGTGGGCTGCTGGTGGCCCCTGAACCCGAGGGCTTCGGCGATAATGCGCTGCAGTTTCGTGAACCAGAAGAAGAACCACAGGGAGAAGGATACCTCGGTGCGCAAAAGCACCGTCACGCCGATGACGACGAGCCAGATATGCCCCGGCACCCAGCCGACGGCATTCCACGGCGGCTCCCGGAAGGCCTGCTGGAAGTTGTAGGTCAGTTTGAGCGACGGGAAGCCGGGGTAGTAGAACCCCAGCCCGTTCTGAAGCTGCAGGAGCGCAGCCACCCCAAAACCGACCCACATGACTCGGTTGCCGAAGAACGCCTTATTGCGGAAGGGGTGCTCACAGTCGGCGGTCATTTCCATCGGCAGGGCGACGAGAGGGAAGGACAGCTTCTCCCGGTCGGCCCACTGTCGGCGGAAAATGATGCTCAGAAACAGCACGAGGGCGTAGAGGATGGCGCTGAACAAGCCCCAAACCGCAAGCGGCGTATACCACTGGCTCCAGGGGAGCTTCTCGCCGGGCCGCAGGCCCTCGAAGAACGTGGTGATCGCCCGCTCATCCTGGGGCGCGAACCAGGTCGGCGCGAGGTGCAAGAAAAGCTCATCCCACTTGTTCTCGGGGGAGGCGTAGTAGTAGGCCGATGCGCTGACGGGGATGAACACGTTCTCGGCCCCGTGACCCGGGACGAGAGTCGAGAACAGCAGCATGCAGTAGATCATCAACAGCTCGACGCGGGTGAACTGGGCGTGGCGCCCGAGCACGCGCAGGAGTGGGTTGACCACGACCACGAGGAATAGCAGGGCGAACACGGCGCCCGGCGGCAGGTGCTGGGCCCCAAGAAAAGTGCTGCTGAGAAAAACGTCCACGTAGGGTATGATGAAGCTGAAAACGATGGAGAAGCCCAGGCCCACGATGACGGACCGGGCAGTGATCTGCCCGGCTTCGTCGAGGCGTCCCTGGGTTGACTGTTCGGGTGCGAGCATGGAGGCCGTCCCTCACGGGGTAGCGCGGGAATGCAACGCGGCGCGCTCATCGGATATTCCGCGCGGGACGTCGATTTCCTCCGTGCCCGGCCCTCAAACACGCAGTCAAGCTCCCAGCCACCGCCGCCGTGAAAGTGATCGCAATGTCCAACAGCTCTGACGGCTACATTCTCGACACTGAGACGCCTACCGGACCGCTATCGGCCCGCAATCTTCAGGATTACGCCCAGTGTCCCCGCAAGTACCTGCTGTCCGCTCTCGCCACACGGGCGCAGACGCGCCGGCACATCGGCGGCCCGGCTGCCCTGCACCGGGCGGTCAGGACGGCGCTCGTGGAGATGTATTCCGCCGGGGAGCCCGCGGCGTACTCTCTCGACGCCTTGCTGGCCGCCTACGAAGAGGCCTGGGACGGCTCGGCGTGCAAGGACAGCCGCGAGGAGGACGATTTGCACCGCGACGGGGTGCGTATCCTCACCGCACAGCATTCCGAGCCACTTCCGTTGACCGGGCCGGTGACGACTGATGTGCGCCTCGAGTATGAGATTGACGGGAACGCTGTCGTGGCCGTTGCGGACGTGATCGCGGATGAGCCGCCCCGGGCGTACCGATTTGTGACCTCGCGCCGGCCGCCCTCGCAGGAAGCGATGGCGAAGGACCTCTCCTGGGCGCTGCTCGCGCTCCTCGCCGGGCGGCACACCGAGAACCCTGACGCGGAATGCATCCTGGTCGACCTGCGCAAGAGCTGCACCGTGCCCTTTTCCCTGGACGCGGATCAGCGCGCCCGGCATGAGGCGCGGATCGTCTCCCTCGCGGGACGCATCCGCCGCGACCGGAAGTTCGAGGCCATTAAGGGGCGCGAGTGCCGGTGGTGCCGGTCACGAAGGGAATGCCCCGCGTGGCGCAAGTGACCCGCTCGGGCAGGGAGCGCACGCGGACAGGCTGCAGGGGACCCGGGGCCGTCCGGCTCCCGGGCCTAGTCGCGGCGCTGTGCATCCTCACCTGCCTCGGCGGCGTTGCTCTTGCCCAGGACGATGGGCGCCGGACCATCGGGAGCCGGTGGGTGACGATCAACTACTGGCCCGAGCACGAGGACATCGCGCTTGCTGTCGAGGACCAGGCCAACCAGAGCCTGAAGATGCTCCGCCGCTACCTCGATCTGGACATCGAGAGCCGCATACTCATCGATGTCGTCCGCTCACACCGGGAGTTCAACCAGCGCGTCGGCACGAAGATGCCCACCTGGACCCTCGGCGTCTCGAAGCACCACATGAACCACGTAATCCTCCAGCCCGTGCGCGGCAAGCGGCTCAACAAGCTCGTGACCCACGAACTGACCCACGTCGCCCTGGACATGAAGCTCAAGCGCACCCGAGGCGAGCCGCCCCGCTGGCTCCACGAGGGACTTGCCCAGTGGATGGAGGGCGAGATGTCCCCTGTGCAGAAAGATATCCTCGGCAGCGCGGCGGTGGGCGACGACCTCCTGTCACTGGATGAGCTCGAAGCGGGCTTCAAGGGCAAGCGCGAGACCGTCGATCTCGCCTACGCCCAGAGCCACGCGCTGGTTCAGTTCATGATCGAGAACGGACCCGACGGTGTCGTGGGGCGGTTCCTCCAGTACCTGATGGATACCGGGGACGATAAGCTGGCCCTGCGGCGCGCCATGGGCATGCGGCTGGACGTGGTGGAGCAGCGCTGGATCCAGGAGATACAGACGCGCCACGTCACCCGCGGCGTGCCTTTGTCCTTCGAGCTCATCGTGTTCGGGATCATGGGGATGCTGTTTCTCATCGCGGTGATGGTGCGGCGCAACATGGCCCGGGAGATCAGGGAGCGGATGCAGGAAGAGGAACGCGTGGAGCAGCTCCTCGGCCAGATGGAGGTCATTGGCGAGTTCGAAGACCTCCATGATTTCGGCGAGCATGATGCTCCGCACGAGTTCGGCAGATTCGACGATGTAGACGAACCCGGCGAGGATGACGAAGAGGAGCGTGGCACCCAATGACGATGTCATTTTTCCGGTACTTCCAGCGGCTGTGGCTCTCGCAACTCCCTGTCCAACTCATGCGCGGCATTCTCACGGCCGCGCTGTTTGAGTTGCTGGTGTACCTGATCAACGTCAGAATCCGCAAGGCTCTGAAGCCTGTGCTGGCTCGCGATTCCCAGGCCGAGCCCGCCCAGCGTCTCGCGAGGCAGCGGATCGTGCTCGGCGTGCCGCTGATGCTTGTGCGGACCATCCTCTACGCCATTGCCATCGCGATCATCCTGCGCATTTTCCGGTTCAAGAGCGAACTGGATGTGTACCCGATCGCCCTGGGCGTGCTGGTGGTCGTGGCTGTGGGTGCGCGCAACGTGCTCAGGGACATGGTCAGCGGCTACTTCATCCACTATGACTATCTGTTCGCCGTGGGCGACGAGATCACCGTCGGCGAGCGCAACGGAATGGTCAGTGAGATCGGCCTGCGTTGCACGCGATTACGGACCCGCGACGGCCAGGAGATTTTGGTCCGCAACAGCGAGATACACACGATGGTCAACCGCACCGGCCCGCAGCGTAGAGGCCAGCAGGGCAATGAGACACCGGGTGCCAGGCCGAGCTGATAGCACAAGGGCTGCCAGTGGCACCCTTTCATCAATGTGTGTCGTGGCCTCTGTCGCAACGAACCACCCACCTTGCTGGTGGTGCAGGCCGCTGGCCTGCAATGGCTAACGTTCATGAACCAGTGTCGTTGTCGTATGTCGTCGTAGCCGCAGGTCTTCAGCCTGCGGGGTGTTGATGTGAACGGTCGGGGGGCGCCCTGCCGCGCTTCCGGAGAACGGCGACAACGGCCGCAGGCTGAAGACCTGCGACTACGAACGGAAGAGGCGACGGCTTGACGACACACTGGCAGCGGGGCTGCCAGTGGCACCCTTTCATCAATGTGTGTCGTGGCCTCTGTCGCAACGAACCACCCACCTTGCTGGTGGCGCAGGCCGCCGGCCCGCAATGGCTAACGTTCATGAACCAGTGTCGTTGTCGTATGTCGTCGTAGCCTGCGGGGTGTTGATGTGAACGGTCGGGGGGCGCCCTGCCGCGCTTCCGGAGAACGGCGACAACGGCCGCAGGCTACGAACGGAAAAGGCGACGGCTTGACGACACACTGGTCCCGTGCGGAATGTGTGTCGTTCCCCCCATTCCCTTTCAGGGCCGGGGGGTTAGGTAAGACCCAGAGCGGTTACTTCGGGCTGACGCCAGGCCTTTGCCGTCCATGCATCCCACGGAGGTACCGTCATGAGAACACCCTTCCTTACCCTCTGCATAATCCTCGCACTGGGCGCAGCGATTGCCTTCGCCCAGCCGATCAGCTCCTTCGAGACAGAGGAATCGATGAAGCTGTTCACCGCCGGCGGCACGACGGTCGAGCGTGTCCAGCAGCACGCCGCCGACGGCGAGTGGTCGCTCAAAGTGTTCTTCCCGGGGAACGAGAAGGACACGTGGCCGGGACTCTACTTCAAGCCTGACGTGGACACGACGCAGTACCAAACCCTGGCCTTCGACGTGTTCAACGAGGGCAAGGACCACGCCGCGCTGTCCTGGAGGATTGACTTCAAGGAAGGAGACCCCGTCTTCAGCGGGCAGGGCGTTGCCCCCGGCGGGCCGCATCGCATCGAGATCTGGCTCAGCGGCATGGGCCCGATCACCCGCGTGTTCCCATACATCCGGATGCCCCGCAAGGACAACACCCTCTACTTCGACAACTTCATGTGGGCCACGGTCAAGAACCGCTTCAAGCCCCTGGTGT
>JALGSS010000012.1 GCA_029821745.1 Candidatus Zipacnadia bacterium | reverse complement strand
ATGAAGGATGCCTGGGATTCCAGGTCGCCGGAGGGAAGCAGAGCGCAACTCAGATAGGCGCCGGTCTGAGAGATGATCGCGCCAGGGATCCCGCTGTGCTTGCCGTCGGCCGATTGCCAGGAGCCGAGGGCGCGGGCACCGGCCAGCGGAGCGGCCCGGCGGACCCACGTGGTCTCCTGGGTGAAGGCAGGCGGGAGACCTGGAAGGATGCTGCCCTGCAATGCGATGCCCGCGAACTGCCCCGTTCCGCTGGATTTCACAATCGCGTCGGCCCGGACGCCGATGGCGGCGAGCAGGTCCGGCGGTCCCAGGAAGCAGACGATGAGCTTGCCCCCGCCGCGGACGAATGCAAGCAGGCGCTGAAGCTCAATGGGGGAGACGGCGCGGTTGTAGGGCAGGATGGCGAGCCGGACGCCGGAGAGGCCCTCTTTCACCACGCGAGTGTCGCTGGTGGTGGTGTAGGGCACGCCGGCCGCTTCCAGGGCCTCGCACATGGCTGCGAAATGTCGGCGCATCTGAGGGCGCATCGATTCGCCGTTGGGTCCAAGGAAGTCGCCTTCCACCACGGCGACACGGGCAGGGCCGGCGTCAGACGCGACGGGTGACGGGAAATCAGCGGCAAGCCCTGCAGCGAATGAGGGAGCGGCCACAAGTGCCGCGAGGGCGATCGTGGGTGCGAGTGCGCGGATGGCTGCGATGGGTAGCTGCATAGTTGGGTTGAGGGTCGGCGGCGCCTGGGACGGGTAATGCTTACAGGCCGAGCAGGCGAGCGGCGTTCGTCCCCAGGACTTTCTCCTTCGCCCGCGCCGAGATGGCTGCTCCTTCGACTTTGGCGATGGTGAAGGCGAGGTCGACCCCCGGCACATCGCTGCCGAACAGAACTCGATCCTCGCCCAGTTCATTCACGCACAGCTCGATCAGCCCTCGGTCACCGTACGATCCGCTGGTGTCCATCGCGATGCTCTCGCAGTGGCGGATGGCTTTGACGCCGTACTCCCAATCGCCGCCCACGTGGGCCATGACGAGGGAAAGCTCGGGGAATTTCTCACCGAGGCGAGCCATCTGGTGGGCCTGAGATTCCGACGGGAGGTTCCCGTTCCACTTCATCCAGGAGTGGTGCATGATCGGCACGTTGTGGTCGATGGCCCACTGCGCGATGGGCTCGACACTCGGGTCGTCAGCCCACACCGAGACCCACAGCTTGATGCCGCGCATGCCGTGAGACAGTCCATCTTCGAGGTCGGCGATGGCTGTATCGCCGTGGAGCGGGTTGCAGTAGGTGAAGGGCAAGTAGAGCTCAGGATCCATCGCCTGGCCCTCGCAGATCATCGCGTTGAGACGGTCGACTTCGTCGGGGGCCGGAATGTGGCTTGAGACGCTGCTCACGCAAAGGTGATCGACACCCAGCCGACGGGCCTCAGCCGCGATGGTCGTCGGCTCCTCAGGGACCCGGTGGAAGTGTGCATGGAAGTCGATGATCATGGTTGCGTTTACTCTTCGCCCTTCTTCTTGGTCTCGGCCTCAGAGGCCTGCTTGGCGAGATGCTCCTCGACCTTCTCCTGAGCACGCTTGAACTGCACTTCGCACAGCTTTTCGTACAACCCGCCGGCAGTTGCTAGCTCCGCATGGGTGCCGCGCTCAACGATCTGGCCGTGGTCGAGGACGACGATCTCGTCGGCGTTCATAACCGTCGACAGCCGGTGGGCGATGATGAAGGTGGTGCGGTTCTTCATCAGCTTGTCGAGAGCGTCCTGGATGAGCGCTTCAGATTCGGAGTCGAGGTCTGATGTAGCCTCGTCGAGGATCAGAATACGCGGGTTGCGCAGGATTGCGCGGGCGATGGCGATCCGCTGGCGCTGGCCTCCGGAGAGGCGCGTTCCGCGTTCACCGGAGATGGTCTCGTAGCCGTCCGGGAACTCCATGATGAAGTCGTGGCAGTTCGCGGCGATGGACGCCTGGACGACCTCTTCGTCGGTGGCTTCGGGGCGCCCGTACTTGATGTTTTCGCGCAGTGTGCCCTGGAACAGGAAATTCTCCTGCAGGACCATGCCGATGGTCCGCCGCAGGCTGCTAATCTGGATATCGCGCAGGTCGTGGCCATCGACGAGGACCTGGCCCTCGGTCGGGTCATAGAAACGAGGGATGAGGTGGACGAGCGTGGTCTTCCCGCTGCCGCTGGGACCTACCAGGGCGGTTACAGTCCCCGGCCGGCCGTCGATGTTGATGTCCTCGAGGACCATCTCGCCCGGATCGTAGTAGAAGCCGGCGCGCTTGAACTCCACGTGGCCCTGGACTTCGTGCAGCCTGACGGGCCTTTCGGGCGGCTGCACATCGGGCATGGTGTCCAGCGTCTCGAAGATGCGCTCGACGGCCGTCATCACCCAGTTCAGGGTGTCGTTGATCGTGACGAGGGCGATGACCGGCCCGTACATCATCGACATGTAGCTGCGAAAGGCAATGAGCTGTCCGAGGGACATCTCGTTCCGGATAACCATCCAACCGCCGAGAAGAAGCACGCTAAGGTTGGACATGCTGGTGATGAACCCGGCGTTGATGCCCAGAATCGTGCGGAGCTTGCCCGTCTGGATGTTCAAGTCGATGGTATCGCGTACTTCGCGGACGAACTTGCGCGCCTCGTGCTGCTCCCG
The DNA here is from genome assembly GCA_029821745.1 of Candidatus Zipacnadia bacterium. Classification (GTDB taxonomy): domain Bacteria; phylum Armatimonadota; class Zipacnadia; order Zipacnadales; family JABUFB01; genus JALGSS01. The sequence continues at coordinate 21,939 of JALGSS010000012.1, read as the reverse complement.
GGCGAATGCCTTGATGACCTTGATGCCCGCGATTGACTCCGAGAGGGTGGCATAGACCTCAGAGTACTGGTCACGGGCCTCCGAAGCAGCGTGGCGAATCCTCTTCTGCATGGCGAGAAAATTGATGGCGTATAGGGGCAGAACGCCGATGGCGATCACCGGCAGCAGCGTCGAGTGAATGGTAAACCCGTAGGAGACGACAATTCCCACGGCGACAACGAGGGTAACGATGTTGGTGAGCATACCGACGATGCCGCTACTGAGGATCGACTGGACCGCATCGACGTCGTATAACACACGCGCCATGATGCGACCGGATGAGTTGCGCTCATAGTAGCGCATTGACAGGCGCTGGAGATGGCGAAAGAGGCGCTGACGGATATCGAACACGACGCGATTGCCGACGAACAGCAGGATGATCGAGCGCATGTATCCGGTGAGCGATGCAAGGACCGAGACGCCGATCAAGATCGAGACCACGGTTGTGAGAAGGTTGTGGGCGTTCCCGACCGCCTCGTCCTGCGCGCTTTGGCTCAGCGTCTTCCAGCCGTCTCCGTACAAGGGCGTGAGCGTGTCGATGACGCGCTGCATCAGGTACGGCGTCAGCATGGTGAAACCCGTGGTAACGAACACGAGCAAGAGGGCAGTGAGAAGAGGTAGTCTGTATGGCCGGGCGAAACGCAGGAAGCGCCGAAACAGTGCCATGGGGCCGGCCTCACGCGATGGGCTACAGGATGATGGCAGGACGCGTCTGGGCACCGAGCCGGTCGCGAAAGAGTATCGGGGACTCCCGCGCGCGTCTGCAAGCACGGCGCCACTTGACTGGGGGGATTATATCGCAGGCTGCCGAGGAGGTAAACCGCCAGTGGGAGCGCGGCCCTTCCCAACCACCGGCCGAAGCGGATAATATAGCATCGGAAAGCGCAGATGCCGAAGATGACAACGGGAGAGAAGCATGACGGTACGAGAAGCGATTGAGGCACGCCGCAGCATCCGCAAGTACCTGCCGGAGCCTGTGGCGGAGGAGGACCTCCAACAGATCCTGGACGCGGGGCGCCTGGCACCGTCGGGGTGCAATGCCCAGCCATGGCGATTCGTGGTCGTGCGCGACGCGGCCATCAAGGAGCAACTGGCCGCGGAGGCGATGACGCTGCAGATCAACGCGAGCATCTGCCGCGCCGCGCCGGTGATGATAGCTTGCCTGGCGGTTGTGGACGCCCATTGCGAAATCCCGCAGCGCCTGGCCGAACTCTCCGAAGCGGTGCCCGATTTCGCGAATGCCGCCCCGACGAGTGACGGGAAGAGTGTGCTGACCTCCCGTTTCGAGGCGATGCCGAGGGAAGCACGGTCCGCATACATGAGCCTGAATGTGGCGATCGCACTCACGCAGATGGTGCTGCAAGCGACGGAACTGGGATATGGGACATGCTGGCTTGGGGCCTTCGACCGCGCGCTGGCACAGCAGATACTCGAGATCCCAGATGGTCTCGAGGTCGTGGCGATGACTCCGTTGGGCCGTCCCGCTGAGGATCCCCCGTCACGGCCGCGCCTGGAGTTGGAGGCACTGGTGTTCGGCGACCGCTACGGCGACCCGCTGTAATGTTCGCGACTTCCAGGCCCCAATCTGACAAGCGGCTCCTTGAGCGGCTGGACCCGGCATACTGGCACCCGGGTTACGACCGAGTGCTGGAAGACTGCGGAGCGCCCCTGGCCAGGCTTGGGGATTTCATCGAAGATATCACCTACGGGCCGATTGTGACGGGGCCGCCTCCGCCACCATGCAATGACGGCCTCCCTGTGATCCATCAGGGGCAAGTTGCGGACACGGGTGTTGACACGCGAGAGGCGACGCGAGTGGCCCCCGGAAGCCCGTGGGACAGGGAGCGCGCGAGGGTGCGCGAGGGTGACATCGTTCTGCCCAGGTCCGGTGTGGCCTCGGTGGCGAAGAACCGCGTGGCGCTGTTCCTGGGGGACTACACGGCGGTTGTAGGGTCCTTCGTTGACCTGATCCGCCTGAGGGACATCGACGCAACCTATGTGCTCGTGTGTATGAAGAGCGAGATCGTGTGGTCGCAGATCCATCGGGCCATCAATGGCGTCGGTACGCCGAATATCAGCTTCGATGAGGTCCGCGCGCTCAGGATACCTGTGCTGCCGAAGGCCACGCAGCTTGACTTCCGCGCGCAGTACCTGGACAATGTGCACTCCTCCCACATGGCTTGGATCCGCGGCGATGAGAGCGCCAGGCAAGCAGGCGTCGCGGCGCTGAAGGCGCTGGTTGAGGCGCTGGAAACATGTGTGGCGAAGCAGACGTTGTAACGCAGACAAGAAAGCCGGAGTAACCATGACCGAGGAGCAGTTGCGAGAGGAAATCTGCGAGGTCGGCCGGAGAATGTGGCAGCGGAACCTGGTCGCCTCGAACGACGGCAATATCAGCGTGAGACTGGATGACGGCACGGTCTTGTGCACACCGACAGGTGTGTCTAAGGGCTTCATGAAGCCCGAGGACATCTGCAAGCTGGACGCTGACGGCGCCCTGATCAGCGGACCGAAGCCGTCCATCGAGACACCGATGCACACATGGGTGTACAAGGCGCGATCTGACGTGCGCGGCGCTGTTCATGCCCACCCACCGTATGCCACGGCATACGCATCCGCCGGGCGGAGCATCCCCGTGGACATTCTGACCGAGATGGCCCTCGGCCTGGGCGAGATCCCCTTGATCGAGCACGGCACACCGGGCAGCATGGATGTCCCGAAGCTCCTCGGACCGGTCATCGAGGAGCACGATGTGTTCCTCATCGCCAACCACGGTGCACTGACCATCGGCAAGGACGTACTCGCGGCGTACATGGGAATGGAGTCGGTGGAACTGTGCGCACAGACGAACTTCATCGCCGAGCAACTGGGGCCGAGTCGGCTCGGAGATGAGCGCCTCGCCACGCTACGAGAGATGCGCGAGGAACGGATTCGCTCAAGCCGGCGTCAAACCGAGTGAAGAGACGCGCGCAGCTTAGAACCGGTTGGCAAAGGTGTGATGATCGCGATGCGCAGACAACTGCTGAGACTCGGTATCGCTCTAGTCGTTGTGTGCGGAGTTCTGACCTCGACCAGTTGCGCGAAATCGACTCTGTCTGAGTCGCCGGCCCAGAAAATGGACGGCTTCGCGGGAGCGCCGATGGAATCCATGATGATGTCGGACGAGGCCGAGACGCGCTCAGTAGGGGTGGCGTTTGGGTCCACGGAATCCGTCAACGCGATGACGCAGCGCAAGCTGATCCGCACCGCTGAGCTGTCTCTGGAAGTCGATGGCTCCGAGGAAGCCGTTAAGAAGGTTGAGACCATCGCAAGAGAGGCCGGGGGGTTCGTCGGCACGACGTCGCTCCGGCGCTACGACGATGGCAGCCACAGTGGCTCGGTCACCGTCCGGGTTCCCCTCGAGAAGTTCGACGACGTTATCAAGCAGCTCCGGGAACTGGGGAAGGTCCACCGCTTGTCCACGGATGTTCAGGACGTGACCGGGCAGTATGTGGACCTGGACGCGCGCCTGCGGAACAAGAAGAGGGAAGAGGAAGAACTGTTGAAGCTCTTCGACCGCAAGGGAGAGCTTGAGGACATCATCCAGATTGAGAGCAGGTTGTCTGAAGTGCGCGAGCAGGTCGAGGTCTTCGAGGGCCAGATGCGCGTGCTGTCCGAGCAGATCGCGCTCTCAACGATCAACGTGTTCCTGGCCGAGAAGGGCGAAGCCGCGGTGGCTGAAGTAGAGGGGTATGACCTGGGCTACCACCTGCGTAGCGCGGGGCGCTCCTTCATGAGCGTGGTTCAGGGGCTCGTCACCTTCCTGATTTACTTTGTGGTCGTTGGCTGGGTATTCTGGCTGCCCATCGGGCTGTTGGTGTGGTTCGTGAGGCGCAGGAGAATAGCCCGTGCCAACGAGAAGAGCGACGCGCCGGCCGACTGAACTGACCGGGCGCGCAGATAGATGCACAACAGACGGGTAGTTGCTAGTAGCGGCGGACCCGGGGAGGACGCACCGGCGTTCTACGAGAGGGCCGCTCAATGAAGAAGGGACGGATGTAGAGATAGAAATGTTGACGGGTAAGAAAGGTGTCATTTTCGGGATTCGCAGCCCCCGGTCGATCGGCTGGAGTATCGCCACGGCTGCGAAACAGCACGGGGCTGAGTTGTGTCTGAGCTACCGAGGGGAGCGGGAAGAGCGCCGCGCCACGCAACTGGCGGAGGAACTGGACGGCGCGCTGACGATCCCGTGCGACGTGACGAACGACGACGATATCGCGGCGTTGTACGGCACGCTGGAGGAAGAGTGGGGCGAGCTGGACTTCATCGTGCACAGCGTCGCCTTCGGCCGCCAGGAGGATATGTCGGCCGGCCTGATGGGCACGGGCCGCGAGGGTTTCTCTCTGATGAACGAGATCAGTTCGTACTCTCTGGTCGCGGTCAGCGCCCCCGCCGTGAAGCTCATGAAGCAGGGCGGAAGCGTCCTCGCGATGACCTACGTGGCCGGCGAGCGCGTGGTTCCGGTATACGGGCCGATGGGCCCGGCGAAGGCCGCGCTGGAGTGCATGGTGAAGTACGTCGCATCTGAGTTAGGCCCGCTGAACATCCGGTGCAATGCGCTGTCGCCGGGGCCGATCAGCACGCCGGCGGCGCGGGGAATTCCACAGTTCACGAGCCTGCTGCGCGGGACCGAGAACTGCGCGCCCTTGCACCGCAACGTAACGCTGGAGGAAGTCGCGAACGCCGCTGTCTTCATGCTCAGCGACTACGCCAGCGCCATCACCGGCGAGGTCGTGCACGTCGACTGCGGCATGCACATCACCTGAGCCGGCTCAGATTTCGAAGCATTCCAACGCACCGGGAGACTCTGCTGCTCCTGGTGCGTTATGCTATGTTGACGTGTATGTCTATCAGGGAATTGCCTATGCGAAGAGGGATGCATAGTGGATCGCAAGATCGCTGAGCTCACGAAGCGGGTCGAGGCCGAGTCTGAGTTCGTCCGAGAACTGCAGCAACAGATGTCGCGTGTCATCGTCGGTCAGCAGCCCCTGGTCGACGGGCTGATACTGGCGCTTCTGGCAAACGGTCATGTCTTGCTGGAAGGCGTCCCCGGTCTGGCGAAGACGCTGGCGGTGCGAACGTTGGCGCAGACCATCTCGACCGGGTTCCAGCGGCTGCAGTTCACGCCGGACTTGCTGCCCGCTGATATCGTCGGCACCATGGTGTACGACGAGCGCACGAAGGAGTTCTTCGTCAAGAAGGGCCCGATCTTCTCGAACCTGATCCTCGCGGACGAGATCAACCGTGCCCCGGCGAAGGTCCAAAGCGCCCTGCTTGAGGCCATGCAGGAGCGACAGGTGACCATCGGCGGCGAGACCTTCCGCCTGGAGGAGCCGTTCCTGGTCCTCGCAACGCAGAACCCCATCGAGCAGGAGGGCACCTATCCGCTGCCCGAAGCCCAGGTGGACCGGTTCATGCTGAAGCTGAAGATCGACTATCCCAGCAAGGACGATGAACTGGGAATCCTGCAGCGCTGGACGAAGCGGGAGGGCCCCCAGGCGGACACAGTGGCAAGCCCCGAGGACATACTTAGGGCGCGGGACGTGGTCCATGAGATCTACATGGACGAGAAAATCGAGCGTTACATCGTCGACCTGGTCTGCGCGACTCGAGACCCGAAGGGCGCCGCGCAGGAGTCGCGGGATCGGCTGCTGCACCGGGACGACCTGACCCAGGAGCAGCGGTGGGCGTGGGAGCAAAGCGCGCAGACCCTGGAGCAATGCGAGGCGCTGATCGACTACGGCGCATCGCCGCGGGCGACGATCTACCTGACTGTGACCGCCAAAGCGCACGCGTTCATGCAGGGACGCGGATATGTGGTGCCGGACGACGTGATCGCCGTCGGGCCCGACGTGCTGCGGCACCGAATACTGCTGTCATATGAGGCCGAGGCAGAAGAGCTCGTCCCCGAGGACGTCGTGGAACGGATCTTCAAGACTGTCGAGATCCCGTAGCCCGAGGGCGGCGTGGGATCGTCTCCCGTCGCTTGATGCCGGCCGTACCTGTGCCAACCAACGAACCGGTCTTCCGATATGCTTGAGCAACGCGAGTTACTCCGCAATGTAAGACACATCGAGATCCGCACCGACCGCCTGTCCGAGGATTTCTTCGCGGGCGGGTACCATTCGGTGTTCAAGGGTCTGGGCCTCGAGTTTGACGAGGTCAGAGAGTATTCCCCCGGCGACGACATCCGCAGCATCGACTGGAATGTGACGGCCCGGACGGGCAGCCCCCATGTGAAGAGCTTCGTGGAGGAGCGAGAACTGACCGTGGTCCTCGCCGTCGACGCCAGCGCGAGCCTGGATTTCGGCACCCAGGAGCGGAGCAAAGCGGAGGCTGCCGCCGAGGCATGCGCGCTGCTGGCGTTCTCCGCGATCAAGAACAACGACAAGGTGGCCCTCGTCACCTTCACGGACGGCGTGGAATTGTTCCTCCCGCCGAAGAAGGGCCGCCGGCAGGTCCTCCGGGTCATCCGTGAAGTGCTCTACTACCAGCGCGAGCACAAGGGAACCAACCTGCAGGCTGCGCTGGAGTTCATCGCGCGCACGATCCGCCGGCGTTCGGTGGTGTTCGTGGTATCGGACTTCCGCGATGACGGATACCTGGACGCGCTGACCATTCTCGGGCGCAAGCATGACGTGATCGCTGTCGACCTGTATGACCCGCGGGAACGGGATATCGGCCCGGTGGGGCTGATCGAGTTGGAGGATTCCGAGACGGGCCGGCGCGTGCTCGTGGATGCGTCGGCGCCAGGGCTGCGCAGCAAACAGGGCATCCATGAGGAAAGCGAAGCCGAAGAGCGACGGAAGCTGTTCATGTCCCGAGGAATCGATCTCATCCCCATCACGACGGCGGCGCCGCCCGGTGATCCCCTCGTCGCTTTCTTCGAGCGGAGACGCCGGCGCCTACGCCGGTAACAGGTGACCATGAGACGCGTCGGTTGGTTCAGGTCGGTCGCAGGCCTTGTCATGCTTGCCGCGTACGCGGGGGCCCTATCGCCGTGCGTGGCGCAAGACAAGCCCGGCGTGGATGTAACCGCGAGCGCGGACAAGGACCGGATCACCATCGGGGGCGTGGTGCGCTATCAGGTGGATGTGGAGGCGCCGGTTGGCGCCGAGGTCTCGCTCCCGGATGCCACGAACCGTCTACAGCCCTTCGAGGTGCGCGACTACTCCACGGGCAGCGAAACTCTGGGCGATCGGGTCCATACCACGTTCCGGTACGAGTTGCAGGTCTTCGAGGTGGGGGAGAAGACGCTCGGGGGGCTTGTGGTGGAGTACAAGCTCCCGGACGCAGAAGAGGCGAAGGAAATCCCGGTGCCGGCGGTCACGATCACGATCGCCAGTGTCCTGACGCCGGATTCGAAAGACATCAAGGATATCCGCGACCCGGTGCCAATCAAGATGGGCCGGGAGCAGTGGCTGGCGGCGGCGCTGATCGCATTGGTCGTCCTGGGCATCTTGGCTCTGCTTGCGTGGCTGCTGATCCGACGCTACCGGAGCCGCCCGGCGAAGACACCCGCGCCGGTGCTCATCGAGGCACACGAACGCGCGCTTGCTGAACTGGACGAACTGGCCGCGAGTGACCTCCTCGCCGCCGGACAACTGAAGCCGCATTACACGCGCCTGAGCGAAATCCTGCGGGAATACCTGGAGGCGCGCTACGAGATTCACGCGATGGAGGGCACGACCTGGATGATCCAGCGGGATCTCGCACGCCAGGGCGTCGATCGCGCCTGGATTGACGGGCTGGTCGGCCTGCTGCGGCAGGCGGACATGGTGAAATTCGCGCGGCTTGATGTGGCGCAAGACGAAGCGCAGCGTGATGTAGGGCGCGCGCGAGGGCTCGTCGAGGCGTCCCGGCCCGTCGAGGGAATTCCGAACGAGGAGGAACAGCCGCAACCGGCGGCGGCAGAGTAATGCACTTTGCGTCTCCATGGGCCCTCCTGGGCCTCTTGCTGATCCCTGTGCTCGTGTGGCGGATCGTGCGTTCTCGGGGCTCGGACGCTGGGGCCGTGGGGTTTTCCGACACCCGCGCGCTACAGACGCGCCTGCGCGTGCGCCCGTGGCTCTCACGGACGGTGCCGTGGGTTCGTCTGGCGGCCTATGTGCTGCTCATCCTGGCGCTGGCTCGGCCGCAGACGATGGCAGCGGTGGGCAAGGAGACCACCGAAGGCATCGACATCATGCTGACTATGGACATCTCCGGCAGCATGCTCGCAGAGGACTTCGAGCCCAAGAACCGGTTCACCGTGGCGAAGGAGACCCTTGAACGTTTCGCCCTGCAGACGACCAACGACCGTCTTGGGCTGGTGATATTCGCCGGCCAGGCCTTCACGCAGTGCCCGTTGACCCTGGACAATGAGATGGTGGCCGAACTCGTCCGCCAGGTGGAGCAGGGGATCATCCAGGACGGCACGGCCATCGGCATGGCGATTGCCACGGCGGCGCACCGGCTACGGGCGTCGAAGGCGAAGAGCCGGCTCATCATTCTGATGACCGATGGCGTCAACAACTCCGGCAAAATCGACCCCATCACGGCCGCCAAGGCAGCGGCGGCGCTGGGCGTGAAGATCTACGCAATCGGTGTGGGGAAGGAAGGCGGGGCACCGATCCCGGTCAGCGACGGCCTGTTCGGCAAGCGCTACATGCGAGACCCTGACGGGACGCTCCAGATGACTGAGATTGATGAAGAAACCCTGCAGAAAGTTGCACAACTCGGTAAGGGGAAGTACTTCCGCGCCACGGATGCCCAGGCCCTGGACAAGATATACCGGGACATCCGGAAGATGGAGAAGAGCCGGTTCGAGCTCAAGAAGCGGCGGCCTGTGGTCGAGGAGTTCGCCCGCTACCTGTGGCCGGCAGTGATTCTCCTGCTGTGCGCGTTGATGATTGACGAAGTTATCGCCCGGAAAGCTCCCTAAAGCTCATGCGCGAGTATTTCACGTGGAACAATTCAGGTGCCCTGAACTGGCTGTGGCTGGCCCCGGTGCTGGTTGCGGTCGTGTGGTACGCTGCCGCCCGGCGCGATGAAAGCCTGTCCAAGTTTCTGGGGCAGAGGTATGACAAGGTTGCCTGGCGCTGGCACCGGCGACGGCGGCTCCTGAAGGGGTTGCTTCTCGTCGCAGCATACTGTCTGGTGATCCTCGCCGCTGCGCGCCCGCGGGTGGGGTCGGAGATGCAGAAGGTGCAAAGGCACGGGGCCGACGTCATCTTCCTGATTGATACCAGTTCGAGCATGTTGGCTCAGGACGTGCGCCCCAGCCGGCTCGACGCGGCGAAGGAAGCCGCTCTGGCGCTCATTAACCGCCTGGCCGGGGACCGCGTCGGCATCGTGGTGTTCGCGGGCAGCGCATATATGTACTCGCCGCTGACCATCGATCATGATGCGGCGTCAATGTTCGTGTCGAGTATTGAGCGGGGCTCAGCTCCCGCGCCGGGGACTGCGCTTGAGGGAGCCCTCGCGTCGGCATTGCGGCTGCTCCAGAAGGCCGAACACAAGCACAAGGCTATCGTCCTATTCAGTGACGGGGAGGACCATCCGGGCGTGGAGCTGGACAACCTGAAAGCGGCTCGGGGCGAAGGCGTGCGGGTCCATGTGGTCGGCTTCGGGGGACCCGAGGGGGCCCCGATCCCGGTCCAGGAGGGCGAACAGGACGACGAGAGCCCACTGGGGATGTTCGAGTCAATCTTCGGCGGGGATAGGCCCAAGCGGGTGAAGTCGAAGTTCAAGCAGGACGCGCAGGGCGAAACGATCTTGACGAAGATGAACGAGAAGATGCTGAGTCAGATCGCTCGGGACGGTGGGGGAGTCTTCGTGAAGGGATCGGAGAGCGGCGCCAACATTGACCGGGTCTACCAGGCGATCGCGGGAATGGAAAGCGGTGTCGTCGGCACATATGAGTTCTCCAGGTACGCCGAGCGCTTCCAGTGGCCGCTGGGGTTGGCCATACTGCTCTTGGTGGCAGAGATGCTGATCGGGGCGGCTCCGCGCCGGCGCCAGGAGGTGCGCGGCGGTGAGTAAGTTTGGTGGAGCGAAGTTAGTCATTGCTGCCGGGATCCTGGCCCTGTGGCCTGCGTTGGTGGGCATCTCGTTGCCCGGTGAGTTCGGCCGACTGATTGAGGCGGGGAACTCGCTGTACAGTGCAGGTAAGTTCAAGAAAGCCGGGGAAAAGTATGACAAGGCCGCCGAATTGGACCCCGACAGTCCGGAGCCTGCGTTCAACAAGGGCGCGGCGGAATATCGCCAGGGCAATTTCCAGGACGCCCTTGCCGGGACGGTGGCTGCGGCCCGGGCTGCGGACGGCCCGCTGAAGCGCGACGCGGAGTACAATGCGGGCAATTGCGCGTATCGGATGCAGAAACTGGACCAGGCTATTGAGCACTACAAGCGGGCGCTGACCCTGGACCCCGAGGATCAGGACGCAAAGCACAATCTCGAACTGGCGCTGCAAGCTCAGCAGCAGCAGAAGGAACAGGACAAGCAGGACCAAGACCAGAAGAAGGACGATGAGCAAGACCAGAAACAAGACGACCAGTCGGGAGACCAGCAGAAGCAGCAGGATCAGGACCAGAAGAAGGACGAAGAGAAGCAGGACGAGGAGAAGAAGGACAAGTCTGAGGAGTCTCAGGGCGATCAGAAGCAGGACGAGAAGCAGCAGCAGGAACAGGAGCAAAAGCAGCAACAGCAAGAGCAACAGGGCGGCGAGCAGTCCAATAACCAGGAGGCCAAGTCGCTGACGCCGGAGCAGGCGGCGCAGTTGCTCAGCTCACTCGCCGAGGAAGACGCGAACATGCAGAAGATCATCAGGCGCGCGCCGCTGACCCGCGAGCGCCCAACGGACAAGGACTGGTAGCGGTGTGCCCTTGCGCGGCGCGGATGAGTGCGCGCGTATCGCCGGCTGCGTTGAGCGGCGCGCTGATGCTGCTGGGTCTGACGCTGCTCGCAGGCCAGGCACTCGCGGCGGTGCGCGTGGAATCGGACGTGGATCGGTACTCGCTATCCACTGATGATGAGCTGGAGCTCACGATCACGATCAATATGGGCGGGAGGGATAAGGCCGGCAAGCCGACGCTCGAAGCCAGCGATGATTTCACGCCCGTCGGCATCGCTAGGCGCGAGAGCGGGTACAGCATGGTCAACATGCACGTGTCTAAGTACACGCGACATGTGTATACACTGCGCCCCCTGCGCGCCGGGCAACTGAAGGTCCCTGCCGCAACCGTCGAAGTGAACGGGCGGAATGTCCACACGCAGCCGATCAAAGTGCAGGTGACGGAGGGCGCGAAGCCTTCGCCCGTCGATGACCCCACGGGCCCCGTTCCGCAGCCGAGACCGTCACCGTCGACCAATGGCGCGCCCTTCGCCGGACGGCCGCCCTTCACCGTGGTCGCGCGCACGGACAAGCAGGACGTGTTCGTCAACGAGCAGTTGACGCTGGAATGCGACTACTACACGGCATATCGTCTCCCACGGACCCCAGGTCAGGAAGCTCCCCGGGCGGAGGGTTTCGTGGCGGAAGCGCTTCCTGATCCCGAGCCCGAATACCTGATGGTCAACGGGAACCAGTACGCCCGGCTCACAAAACGCTGGGCGCTGTTCGCGACCACGCCCGGGAAGTTTGAGGTGGCAGCGGCCGCCGAGGAACTAATGCTGCCACCGGCATACTCCCGACAGGTATTCGAGAGCAACTTCGTGAGCGTGACGGTTAAGCCACTCCCGCCTCAACCGAGTGGTTTGGACTTCTCGGGGGCGGTCGGACGGTTCACGGTACAGCTCGCGGGCGACAAGGCCCAGGTGAAAGCCGGAGAGGGCCTTACCCTGCGGGCCGTCGTTGACGGATCGGGGAACCTGCAGACTGTCAAGCCTCCGAAACTGGCGGTGCCGGAGTGGTGCAAAGTCTACGAGTCCGGCGAGAACCGCACGTTGGGCCCACGTGGGACGGGCGACAGTGTCGTGTTCGGTGGTCGCGCGGAGTTCGAGTACCTGGTGGTGCCTCGGAGAGACGGGGAACTCGTGATCCCGCAGGCAGGCCTGACGTACTTCGACCCGGTGACGAAGTCCTATCAGACAGCACGCAGTGAGAGCGTCTCGGTCACGGTTTTGCAGGGCGAAGTCATTGAGGATGAAGCGCTCAGTGGAGGGGAAGCCGCGATTGCGCACATCCACACCGAGGACGCGCGCCTGTCGGGCCGAAGACCGATTCTGCTTGGTCCCACACCCTACGTGGTCGCGGGATTGTGCCTGTTGGCGCTGTTTGTGGCCGGCGCGAAGCGAATCGCGGCGGATCGGCGGCGATCCGACCCCACGCGGGCGCTGGCGGCAACGGCGGCCCGGGCCGCGATGGGTGCGCTGAAACGGGCGGAGCGTGAGCAGGGCGAGGCCTTCTACGAGCGACTGGGAGACACGGTCTGCCAGTACATCGCTGACAAGTTCGGAGTTCCCGCCTCCGGCCTGGGGGCGGACGACATCGGCGAGGCGTTGGTCGAGAACGGGGCCGAGAGGGACACTGCAGACGCCGCGCGCGAACTGCTGGCGCTGTGCTACGCGTGCCGCTACGCACCGGGCCTGGCCGGCTCGACGTCCCGCGACGAAGCACTGGCGCGCGCGACGAAGCTTGTGCGGATGCTGGAGTCGGAGCGTGATGCCCGATGAAGGCATGGACGCGTTTGGCGCTTGTCGGGCTGCTCGGGATTGCTTGTATGGGCGCCCGGGCGAACGAAGGTCAGGTTCAGGAGTCGTTTCGCCAAGGCAACAAGTTCTACGAGGCCGGCGAGTTCGAGGACGCTGCGGCGGCGTACGAGAAGTGCCTCGCTGCGGGTGGCACCGGGGCGGATGTCCTGTATAATCTCGGGAACGCCTACGCTCGCCAACGCATGATAGGCCGGGCGCTCGCGGCTTACCATGCAGGACTGCGGCGAGCCCCGCGGGACGAGGATCTGCTGAACAACATCGACCAAGTGGCAACGCTCCGCGCGGAGGTGGCGCCGCAGATTCCGCGCTCGTGGCTGGCGGCGGTGGGTCACGAGGTCGTGAGCCGTCACACGCTGAACGAGTTGGTGGGTCTGGCCCTGGTCCTTCTGGTGGTTTGCACAGGCCTGGGACTGGCACTCCTCGAACGCGTGTGGCCGCCACGACGAGTCTTGATGGCCCTGACAGGCGTCGGGATACTGGCGCTGCTCAGCGCGTGGGCGTGCGGGGCGAAGTACCATGCTGAGTGCGTCGTCGCGCCCGCTTTCGTGAGTGTGGAGCAGGCCACCTTGCGTTCGGGTCCCGGCGAGCACTTCGAGATAACCGGACACCTGACAGACGGGGCGCGGGTCGTCGCGGAGCGCCAGAGCGGCCTATGGTCCGAGGTGGTGCTGGGTACGGGGAAACATGCATGGCTGCGCGACGCCGACCTTGCCCGTGTGAGTGATCTGGCCCGTGGGGGCGGCACCGACCCGGCGCCGTGACGGTGCCGCCGGCCACGACTCCTGCGCATCGGGGAGGCCAAGTTCCAACGCAACGACGCCTGAAGCCGTATTACTACGTGGTCGCGGGCGTGCTCCTGCAAGGGCTGTCGCCCGTTCTGACCAAGCTGCTGCTTAACGACGGCCTGTCTCGCGAGGCCGTGGTGAGTGCGCGGTACCTGCTGGCGGCGCTGCTGCTCGTGCCCTTCGGACTGCCGCGGATGGGGCGGCAGAAGCCTGCAGGGCCACCGAGGAGACGCGACTATGTCGCGTTGTTTCTGGTGGGGGTGCTGGGATCCGGTGTGGGGGCATTGCTGTTCACAGCGGCCTTGGAGTACTCCTCGGCGGGCATCGTCAACTCGATTTCCAAGACCGCGCCGATCTTCGTCGCGTTCTTCGGCTACCTGACGCTACGGGAACGGGTCAGCTACGGCCGTCTGCTTCTGGTCGGGGCGATGGTAGGCGCCGACGCCCTCATCGGTCTTGGGGAACTGAGCTTCTCCGCTCCCGAGGCGAGATTGAGGCTTCTGGGCGACGGCTTGGCGCTGCTGGCGGGCCTCACACGGGCCACGGCGGAGATCCTGGCGAAGGGAGCCCTGGCCCGCTTCTCGGCGTCCACGGTGACGTTCTGGCGGTTCGGGGCGGGCTTCCTGGTCACGGGGACTGTGGCCGGCGTTACAGGGAGCTACACCGACCTGCTGCATCTGGCCCCGCGCAGCCTGCTTCTGTTGGGTCTGCTCGCGGGCGTGAGCACTGCACTGTCGATGTACCTGTACTACAAGGGTACGGCATCGATTGCTGTGCACGTGGCCGTAAGCCTGAAGATCCTCGGGGCGATCGTCACGGCGATTGTGTCGTGGATCGTGCTGCAGGAGACCCTGAACCTGTACCACGTGGCCGGGATGGGTGTGCTGATTTCCGGTGGCTACTTGCTGGTGATCCGTGCGGCCCGCGAAACGCCGTCGCAGGAGGCCCCGGTTGCTGCCCCTGCCTCCACGCCGAGAGAGACAGCGGGTACGGGCAGGCTGCGGGTTCGGCTGATGGCGCTCATCGCGGGGACCATCATAGTCACGGTGCTTGTGGCCTCCGCGCTGTCCGTGCGGCACACCAACACTATGGTGAAGCGGCAGATCCGGCTGACGATGGGCAAGGTGGCGGCCGTTCTAGTGCAGCTAACCGGTCTGGAAGAGCCACCGAACAGGCACACGCTGCAGCAGTACATCGAGCGGGTCGTGCGCCACCGGATAACAGATGAAGTGTACTCGGTCGATATCGTGTACATCGCGGTGCTCGATGCCAACGACAACCTGCTGGCATTTGCCGTGAACGACCAGGTAACGCTTGTTGACGAGAACGGGGAGACGTACAGGGCGGATGACGCCCGGGCAGGCCGGCAACTGCTGGCAATGTCGGAGCGGGGTGAGTTGGGGGGGCGCTATGACCTGATCCCGGTCCGCGCCGAACTGGGTGACCCGGGGCGTCCGGGGAGTCCCGCCGGATTCGTCGAGATCGGCTGCAAGCGCAGCATCGCGAACCGTGTTCTCGCCGAGATTGCGGCGCGCAACATCCTGCTGGGGCTGCTCCTCGTGTCCCTTGGGATTGCGCTGGCGGCGGGATGGGTCCGGCGGATCACAAATCCATTGGAACGCATCGCGCTGGCGATGCAGCGGTTGTCCGGGGGAGACTTGGACTTGCCGCTGTACTCGGAGGGAAGGGGGGAGGTGCGCGAGATGGGCGATTCGCTTCAGAATCTGCGAGACAGCCTGCGCATGGGCGGTGCCCTCAGGCAGGCGCTGGTTCGCTACGGAGCCCGGCGCCTAGGGCGGGATCTGCTGGCGGCGAATGGCGTGGCGGAGAGCGCGGAGGTCAGGGACGTCGCACTGCTGTTTGTCAAGGCGCCCCCGCAGCTTGTCTCGGAGGCCGGTGACGATGGGAACGGACTGGCGGAGCTTGTACAGACGGTGGTGGCCGGGGTCCTGCAGAATGACGGCGAGATAGCCGGGTACTTGCGCGGCTGCGTCGTCGCGTACTGGGCTGAAGGCGGGGAAGAGGATGCCCTATGGGCTGCGCTCACGGCCCTCGACTTGCGGGACGCTCTGCGTGGGAGACCGGTGGGGGAGGGTCTGCTGCTGGCTGTGGAGGCGGTTCCCATGCATGTCGGCCTGTACGGGCTCCGGGACCAGGAACTGCGGGAAGTCCACAGTGGGATCATGGTTGAGAGCGCCGAAACTCCCCCGGGGCCGGGGGTCGTCGCAGGCCCGGGGGCGATGGCGATGATCGGCGAGCATGTGCGTGCCACGGAGTTGCCCGACGGCCGCTGGTGGCTGGAGGGAGCGGCGGACGATGTCGTCGGGTTCGCGGAGATCGCCGATGCGGGGGACGAATGATCCCGGCGCCGGCAGACCGAACACGTAGGAGGTCCTTCGTGGGACAGATGAGGTCGGGACCGATAGCCTATGCCGCAGTGCAGCGGGGTATCCTCTGCCTTGTAGTGCTAGCCCTGGTGGCGGTACTCGTCGGATGCCCTCAGTCGAACGGCGAGCAGCCGATACATGTCATTGTGACCGACGATTCGCCCAACGGCGGCGCGCAGGACGGTGACGTGGTTGAGCTCGCTAAGCGCGAAGGGGAGCTCTGCTGGTACACGTCACTTCCCCAAGAGGCGGCCCAGCACTTCCTGGACCTGTTCCGCGAGAAGCATCCATATCTCACGACACAACTAGTCCGCGGCAGCACCTTCGACACGATCCAGACGATCCAGAGCGAGATCGACAACGGGAAGGTGCGAGCGGACGTCTTGCACGTCCTTGATGTGGCGATCTTTACTAAATGGCGTAAACACGGTAATTTGTTGCGCTACTCATCGCCGGAAGAGCGGTTCATCCCGGCGAAGTACAAGGCCCCCGGCTACTGGTCAGCGCTGCGGATTGTCGGACTCTGCGTGGCCTACGATTCGGCGAGGCTCCAGCGTGACCAGGTACCCAGCACCTGGCCGGAACTGCTCAGTGAGCGGTGGCTCGGCCGGGCGGCTCTTAAGGATGCCCAGACAGCAGGATCGGCGTATGCACACTACTATTTCCTCCGCGACCAGTACGGCAGCTCATACTGGCATCGGATGGCCCGTCAGCGGCCCCGCATCTACAAGACCGCCAACGAGGCGATGGAGGCGCTGAGCAACGGCGAGGTGGACCTTTTCAGTGGCGCGATGGGCTACAGCATCTCCGAGAGGGAAAGCGACGGCAGCACGATCCGCGCGGTATGGCCGACCGATGGCGTGCCGATGATGCTCGGGCCGATTGCGATCCTTCGCGGTGCGCCGCATCGGAACGCCGCCAAGCTGTTTCTGGACTTCGCACTGTCGAAGGAAGGGCAAGAGGCTCTCCGCGACACCGCTGGAGCATATTCGGTGCGCAAGGATGTCGACCCGCCGCAGGACCGCCCCAGCCTGTCGGCCCTGAAGATCATGACGCCCATGGGTGGCTGGGAAGCGTACGCGCAGAGCCAGGAGACGCTGAAGTCCGAGTACACCGACCTGTTCCATCCAGGCTCGGAGTAAGTCGTAGACCGGATGAGGGCGATCAGGGCGTGAGGGGGCTGAGGGAGGGCCGTGGGCGTGGGTCTCCCTGGGCGCGCGCACACTTCGTCTTATAATGTAAGTTATGTAAACTATACAATCAGCATCGCCCCGGCCCCAGTTCGAGACGCCCGCCGAGCCGAATGCCCCTAACGCCGGCTCCCACCGCAGATGCATGGCTCCAGACGTGAGCGGGCCCACCACGCACCGAGCCTTCCCCAATGTCTACTCCGATCGCTGATCGGCGAATAGCTCAACGGCCGTCGTTCCGAGCACCCCGAACGCTCCTGGCCCGACGCAGGCCACGCCTGCCTCGTATCCTCGCGCCGTCTCAGTATAGGCTTCGGGCACCGGCACGTAACTGACCGTGTAGTCGCAGTTCTCCACGCAGATCACGCGTCGGTCCGTGTACTGACCTCGTATTGCGTGGTCCAACTCCAGAAAACACTCGCCAGGCAGAAACAGCATATCCAGATCGCCGCACGCGAGCCCGCAGACGCGTGTGGGAAGCATTCCATCGCGCAGCCGGCGCACCAAGAGCAGCGCGCAGAGCTGGCGCCTGAGAGGTCCACCGCCCGGGATTGTCTCGCCGACGGCCTTGCTGGCCTTGTACTCGTCGATGCTACGGGCAACCTGCGCCTCGTACGCTTGTTCGACTTCCAGAGAATCGCTGACAGGTAAGTTCACCGGCTGAGACTTGAAGCGCAGGGCGGTCTCAGGGACCCGTTCAGCGGCTTCGCGGGCGACGATGACCGCCTCGGCGAGGGCCTCCCCCATCCCCCCGGCGTCTTCCTGGCGGGACCGCAGGCCGGTGTACTTGCCGGGATTGATATTGCCGCAGCATCCCGTGAGATGAATGCCCCGCGCCCCGTCGATCTCGCGCTCGATCTGGGCGATTGCGTAGCCCGGGAAATCAGCGGTGATATAGGGACCCTCATCGCCCCCGGACGCGGTGGGATGGCAGCAGTAGTTCGTCAAGATGATTTCGTCGGTTTCGCGCTTGAGACAGAGCACGCGCACGAGCGGGTCAGTGTAGCCTTCGGGGTAGGCACGGCGGCGCTCCGTGTCACGACTCCCGCGCATGACGATGGACCCGTCAGGCATCCGCAAGCGCCTGTTGCCGGCGATCCCTGCAACGGGCGCCTGCCCGTAACGAAGCTCGACGGGCGCGAGGGTCCGGGCGGCTTCGAGAGCTGCATCGACGGATGCGGTTCTCACCGACTGCCAGAACTCCGGGCTGTAAGCCCTCAAACCGTGGGCAGCCAGGTACTCACCGAACTCCACGCGCAGGCCGGGGCTCTGGTGGGTATGCGTGGCGTGGACGATTACGCTATCCTCCGGTACATTCACCCGCGCGGCGATCTCACGGCGGAGGATCTCGTCAGCATACTGGTAGACCCCGAGAACCTCTGCGGCGAGGATCACAATCGTGTGCCCGGCGTCGCTGAGGATCAGCACGCGCACGTGAACGGGGTCGAATATCTCGATGGCCTCGTTATCGAGGCCGAGGGCGCATGGCGTTCCGAGGGGTGGTGTTATATCGCGGACGGCAAAACCTGCGGCCAACATTGCGACCAGCTTCTTTCGCGGATGTGGGGTGGGTAGCGTTCGGCCGGGGACATTTCCGGCAGGGCGCCGGCCTTTTCAGCGGAGACTTAGTCGGAGAGCACTTCCTCACCTTCCCCGCGCCGGTAGCTGACGTCGGCACTCACCACAGACACATGCAGAAAGAGACGGCAGGCATCGTGCCCGCCGTCTCCGTGTACGCGTGAGTCTGGTGTTGAGAAAGGCCAATTACGGGTACGGGGTGTCATCCCGCTTTGCGGGATGTGACAGGGCCCCGTGCAAGGAATCTCAGGGTCTCCGTGGGGCCCCGTCGATTGTACGACATCGACACCCCACGGCTATCTGACCTTTCTCAACACAACCGTCTAGGGGGCCTTCAGTGCTCGACGTCTTCCTCCGGCCATCCGTGTGGGTCTATATTCGCCAGCAACTCGGCCCTCTCGAGCAGGCCCTCGGGCGCCTGCAGGTCCGGATGCTGCTCGAAGTAGTCGATCAGCGCCGCTGCGATGCCCTGTTCAGCGAGTACCGAGCAGTGCATCTTGTTGTTCGGAAGCCCACCGAGTTCCTCGAGCACCGTCCGGTTGCTGATGGTCAGAGCTTCGTCAAAAGTCTTGCCCTTGACCAGTTCCGTGACCATCGAGCTGGACGCGATCGCCGCGCCGCAACCAAAGGTCTTGAACTTGATGTCGGTGATCGTCCGGGACTCGGGATCGACCCTCAACGTGAGGCGCATCTGGTCCCCGCATTTCGGGTTACCGACGTCACCAACCGCGTCAGCGTTCTCTATCTCACCCATGTTGCGGGGATTCTGGAAATGGTCCATCACAGTGTCGGAGTACATGGTGTCTGACACCCCCTTCATTTGTATAACCTTATTATATTACTAACATCGACGGTTGTCAATATACTCCGGCTTGCGCCAGGGAGACGCGGTCTCCCCTATCGACTGTCCGCCGGCGTGTGGGCAGCGCAGATGTCGTCGATCCATTGGAGGCCCTGGATGAACCGGGGTCGGTCAGTGTCCAACGCATAATACACCTCGAGAGTGGGCAGCACCAAGGGGTTTTGCTCCAGGACGGCGGAGAAGACAGCCCCGACGTCGATCCATCCCTCGCCGGGTGACTGTGACGGGTGGATAGGGTACTTCTTTTGCTGGCCGTTCTCGCGCACGACGGCGAAGTCGACCTCATCCGGGATGCGATTGTTGTGCAAGTGCAGGGACCCGATTCGCGGCCCAAGGAGCCGGGCGGCCTGAACCGGGTCGAAGCCGTAGTGGCGGGCGTCGAGGGCCAAGTGTCCCACGTCGAGGCACATCGCGACGTGCTCGGACGGCAAGCCGTCAAGGAGCTTCGCGTACTGCTCGGGGTAAGCGAGCAGGTCATGGCTCATCATGTTCTCGATGTGGATCGGTATCCCGGCACGTTGCGAAGCGGCACTGAGACGTTCCGCCGCGGCGAGGGCTGTGTCGAGTGCACGATCGCGGGTCCATCCCGCGGGGATCGGCTCCCTGAATATCCCCACGGCGCGCTGTAGGTGGACGACAAGGTGCATCGCGCCCCAGTCCGCGGCCTGCAGCAATTCGCGTTCCATTAGTTCGAGAGCCTTGGCCTGGCGGTCAGGATCGGTGTCGAAGAGTGCCGCGAGCAGGGGGTACTCGTCGTACTCGCAGTCCTTGAAGAGGGGGCAGTGCACGCTGATGTCCCAGGAATTGCGATCGATGCAGCGGCGGATGGCCCGCTCCTGCTCACGGTCCTGCATCACGAGCTCAACGCGCCGGACTCCGTAGCTCTCGATCCGCGCCAGGTGCTCCAGCGCGCCGGCGACGATGCCGATGCGCGGATTGTAGGGACTGGGCTGCTGCATAGATTCGCGGATCATAGAGGTCCTTGTGATGGGAGCGGAGAATAGTCGGCTGTTGTTCTATCGCCTGTCTCGAGGAGTTCGCGCTGCCATGACATCTCCGCGTGCCGTGAACGTGCTCGTTGCTCTGCTACTCGCGATGAGCCTGGCGCCGGCTTCCGCCGACGAACCGGGGCACATTACCACAGCCGACGTGCTTGAGAACCCGGAGATTCTGCTCCCGCTCTCGGGCGATGCGTACCTTCGGCGCACGGCGACCGTGGACCTCGCCCCAGGGATGAACCTTCTGACGTTCGCGTTCGGCCAGTTGAGCATTCCCCTGGACAAGCTAGAGATAGCGATTGTAGCACCTTCCGAGGGCGTCGGCATCAAGGCACTGACCATCGCCCCCGAAGCGGGGACTGTTGTGCGGCTGGAGATCGCCGCCGAGAAGGCGTGCGAGGCCACGATCCTGATGGCGTTCCCGCTCAAGGGCATCGAGTGGCGGTGCGCATACACGGCGACTATTGACAGGGATCGCGAAACGCTGGACATCTCCGCGGCCGTTGTCTTCACGAACAAGAGTAAGATCGAGTTCGAGATGGCCCGCGTGGAGCTTCCCGGCGGGCATATCGTGACCACACCCTTGCGCCTGAACGAGACCTTCGAGGTGCCGCTGTTCAGCGCCGATGCGGTCGCATACCGAGCCGCCTTCATCTACGATCCCGCGCGGTACAGCGGGGGCACTACGGCGATCCTGGCCGTCATGCGAGACCGGGATGATATCTTCTGCAGCCGCCCGGTCCCCACGGGCAGCCTGCGGCTGTTCGCAACGGGGTCGTCGGCAACCGATCTTGGCTCCACGACCCTCCCCTATCTCGCTCCGCACGAGCCCGTGGACATCCGCCTCGGCACAGTGCCCGAGGTCACTGTCGGTCGGAAGGTCCTGGCGTCGACACAGGTCGATGTGAGCAAGGATATCCGCAACAAGCTCGTGCTGTTCCACCAGGACGACACGGTGGAGTTCGAGGTCAAGAACGCGCGGAAGACGCCGGTGGTTCTCCGCGCCCTTCGAGCAGATCGACGGGGAGACGATCGAGTTCCTCGTGCAGATCGGTGCGACCGAGACGCGGAAGCTGACATACAAGGTGCGCAAGCACAACCTGCAGCCGTAACTGGGTGAACGCCTACAGAGCCGCGACGATTGCGTCACCCACCGCGGTCGTCGATGCGTGCCCTCCCATGTCGGGCGTCAGGGCCTGTGCGCAGTTCACCGTGTGTTCCACTGCCTGCCGGATGCGGCGGGCAGTCGCGTTCTCTCCGAGGTGTTCGAGCATCATCGCCGCAGTCAGGATCGCCGCGATGGGATTGGCAGTTCCCTTGCCCGCGATGTCCGGGGCCGTGCCGTGGGGCGGCTCGAACATCGAGGGA
>JALGSS010000350.1 GCA_029821745.1 Candidatus Zipacnadia bacterium | reverse complement strand
GGGATGTACCTGTGGGTGGCACCCGCGGCGAACCCGGACAATGTGACGAACCTGTATGTCGACCGGTTCTGGCTGGTCAAGGAGAAGGCCAAGTAACCGTCGCGGATCACGAACACGGCCGACCGGTCGGCGCGCAGGCCCCGCCGGTCGGCCTCTGTATACGCGCAGGACCGTGAATCCATGAATCTCCCCCGCGAACCCGAGCAGTTAATCATCCGCCCACCCACGGAGTCCCAGAGCCTGCTGATCCGCGTCACCCGTGGATGCAACTGGAACCGGTGCAAGTTCTGCGGAATCTACACTCACTTCGGCCAACCCGATTTCGAGATCCGCGGCATGGACGAGGTCAAGGCGGATATTCTCGCTGCCTGGGAGCTATACGGCCCCGACTGGCGGGCCGCATTCCTCGGGGACGCCGACCCGCTCATCATCCAGCCGGACCGCATGGTCGAGATCCTCCGCTGCCTCGGCGAGACCTTCCCGAGCGTTGAGCGGGTGACGTGCTACGCGCGGGCGTCGACGTGTTGGCTGCGCCGCGAGCACCTGGCCGACTACAGAGCAGCAGGACTGGCGCGGGTTCATATCGGCCTCGAGACCGGGTCCGATGACCTGCTGCGGTTTCATGAGAAGGGCGTCAGCCGGCGCGCGCTGATCGGGTCAGGACACGCGGTTCGTGAAGCGGGGATCGAGCTGTCGCATTACGTGCTGCTGGGGCTCGGGGGCGCGGATCGGTGGGAAGAGCATGTCGCGGAGACGCTGAAGGTTCTGAACGCAACAGAGCCCGAATTCGTGCGCTTCCGGCGCCTGTGGATCTTCGGCAGCGAAGACGGACCGCGATGCCCGCTGTGGGACGAGGTCCGCGAAGGGCGGTTTGCGCCCCAAGGCCCCGAGGGCACCGTGCTGGAAATGCGAGCGATCATTGAGGGCATCGCGTTCCCCACGCAGATTGAGGCCATCCACGGCAACGTGTATGTGCGCCTGAAGGGAGAGCTCCCGGACGCCCGGGACCGGATGCTGGGGAAGATCGACCGCTTCCTCGCACGGCCCGCCGATGAGCGCCGGCAGCGGTACGAAAGGCCATCTGTGATCTGATCGCCCGGACAGCACGAGCGCCCCGACAATTCGTCGTCCGCGCGACCGCGTGATATGCTATACTAACCTTTTCGACTCCCGCTACCGATCCTTGTCAATCCATGGGTTGAACGCTCAACGTTGAAGGGTTTGCTGCATGACAACGGAAGCTCTGGAACAACTTGCCGCGTTGCTGTCCGCCGAAGCTACGCCGCCGGATATTCTGACGGTTGAACACCGCCGAGCCATTGACGGCATTCTCGATGCAGCTGCGGATGAGGATGCCCTGTTCAAGCTGGCACGGTGTGCGCAGGCTGCTCTCGATGAACAGGGAAACAATCTCCGAGGCCGCTACACGGCGGCCGTCTACCAGGAACTGATCGGCGCGTCTGAAGAAGCCGGGAAGGGCCTGGTGCAGATCGCTCGCGAGCTCGCGAAGGTGAGAGAATTCTCTACTACCCGCGAGTTGCTGTTGCGCGCTATTCCGCTGTGGCCTGATAACCGCGTGGCTCGTCTCCTCGTCGCCACGTGGGGGTACCTGCCGGACGACGTGGACGTCTCCGACGACTTCACGCTAGCCCAGCAGTTCTGCCCGGATTCGCCGGACTTGTTGTGGTACGAAGCCCGCCTGGCGGATGATCAGGGCCGGGCTGAGGACGCGGCGCGACTGGCCTGCGAAGCCGTGAAGAACTACGCGCGCGCAAAGCAGGGCGATCGTGCTGAGGAGCCGCTGCTGCGTGTGCTTGAGAGCTCGGACCCCGGCGTCTATCGCTCTCTTCTCGCCGCGCTGCAAACCATGGCACGCGCCGGGCTACGAGACCTCGTTGACATGGCGCTCGGACTTGCGGAGACGAAGATACGCGAACTGTCCCTGTCCGAGGACCTGGCAAAGAACCTCGAGAAGATCCTCCTGAAGCGCCCCGCCTTCGACTACCTGCGCCCGCAATACGTGGACGCCCTCGCAGCCTCGATGGGTGGAACGAGAGAGATCGCTTCGTTCATCCGCGATTGCGGATTGGCCGACGCCGACACTCCGCTGGAGAATGCCCTGACACGGTTCCGCGAGCTGTTCGATTTCCGGCCGGGCGCGTACGTCGAGCACCATAGCTTCGGCGTCGGGCGCATCGTCGCCCATGAACCTGGCTTCCTCACGATCGATTTCTCCGACAAGTCCGGCCACCGAATGGCGATGGAAATCGCGCGCCGCTCACTACGTCCGCTGCCGTCGTCTTGCCTACGCGTCATGCGCTTCGCCGCGCCGGATGTCATCAAGCACGAGGTCAGCAAAGACCCCGTGGGCATCCTTGCCCGCGCGCTGGCTGATATCGGCGGCGAGGCCAAGGTCCGCGACCTACGCGACTGCCTGTCGGGCGGGCTCATCCATTCCGATGACTGGTCCTCGTGGTGGAAGCGTGCTCGCGAGGCGGCCGTGGATGACGAGCGGATCGACACGTCGCAGACATTCCGCCAGGTGTACCGGCTCCCCGACGAAGAGAATGGCAACGGGATCGAGCTGCCCCCTCTCCCGCAGAAGAGCGGCGTGAGTGGCGCGGTCAGTCTGATCAACCGCCTCCTGAAGCACCACCCGGAACTGCAGGACCGCGCGAAGAACCACTACGCCGAGCAGCTTGCCATCCGGGCGCTGCCGGCCGATCCCGAGGAAGCGCTCGTGGCCGTGCCGACGCTGCTGCGCTGGATGCCCGAGCGTAGCGCCGAATGGCACAAGATAGCGAACCGTGCCTTCCGGCACGAGCCGGGGGTCGCCAAGGGCGCAACCGCAGATGAGCAGTCGGCCCTCCTGGAGATCGGGCTCTCGGGTGAGACGTGGCGCGAGGCCGCGCTGAGCGCTCTGGGCTCGCGGTTCCCTGCCGTGCGCAAGAGGGCGATGGATGAACTGCATTCCCGGGCGGGACGCGAGTACAACCAGACGGTCCGGAGTCTGGTGCTCGAATCCAACGACTGGACCAATACCCGCCTTGCCTTGATCCGCTCGCAAATTGCAGGTGCGTCCGAAGACTTGCTGTTCTCCCCCTGGGAATTGCTGATCGGCATCGGCCGCGTGATTGCCTCCGATCCCCCGCAGAAGACCGTTGTCGCAGCCGTCGGCCTGCTCGACCTCGAAGGTCAACTCGTGGCATTGCTGCGAGAGACCACGCTGGATGAGGACGACGCGAGCAGAGTCAAACACGTGCTCAGGGAGTTGACGGGAAGCGAGACTGGGGCGGGAGCACTGACGGACGCGCTATCCGCCGCCGGTCAGTCCGACATCGCCGCGAGTCTGACGTCGAACGGCGAAGAGGAGGGCGAGCTGGACCCGATCGCCATCCACTTCGACGGCAGCGTGACGCTGATGACGCGGGCAACGTACGACAGGAACACCCAACGCATCGCGCAACTGCAGAACGAGTTGAGCAATGTGCTTCCGAAGGCGATCGCTCACGCGCGGTCCTTCGGGGACCTGAGCGAGAACGCCGAGTACCACGATGCGAAGGACCGCCAAGGCATCGCCGACGCGAGTCTGCGCCAACTGCAGTCTCAGATGGAGACGGCGAGGGTTATCGAAGACATCGAATTCCCCACCGACACCGTGACCGTAGGTACCGAGGTCACGGTCAGGGATACTGCGGATGGGACGGAGCACACCTTCTGGCTGCTCGGGCAGGGCGACAGCACTCAGGACCCGAACGTCATCAACTACCAGGCGCCCGTGGGCCAGGCGCTCATCGGCAAGCGCGTCGGAGAAGTGGCCGACTTCGACACGGACAACGGTGGAGAGTCATTGCAGGTCATCAGTCTCAGGAAGCGGCTGCCGTAGGACAGAGAAACGTCGCTGGAGGATGCACGTACCAAGCCACACGAAAGCCGCCCCGAACGGGGCGGCTTTCGTGTTCTGACTCCGACTATGTCCGGCTGAAGTTGCTACTCCTCGGAAATTGCCGAAACCGGGCACTCATCGGTGCATGCGTCGCAGTCGGTGCACGTGTCAGCGTCGATAACGTAGCAGTCGTCGCCCTCGGAAATGGCGTCAACGGGGCAGACCTGCTCGCAAGCTCCACAGGACACGCAAGCGTCGCAGTCAATGACGTGAGGCATTAAGTTGATCCTCCTTGTTCTGTATGCGGGTGAGTCCTGACCAGTACACGAAGCAAAGTTAGCAGTCACATGTCAGGGCTGTCAAGGCTTAAGACTTCGATGACTTCCGGCGGCTGCGCTTCTGCGGCGGGTAGCGCAGAACCCGGATGCGTGACGGGCCCAGAATGCCGGACGTGCGGGATTCCTTGTTGTACAGGTTCGTCAGCGAGTTGGCCACCTCGACGACGATCTCATTCGCCCCCGGCTTCGCGGCCTGTGTGATGTCCACCTCGAAAGGCGCCCACAGCCGGATCGCCACTTCCTCGCCGTTCACGACAACGCGGCAGCAGTCATGGACCTCTCCCGGGTCGAGGACAACGGTGTGGTCCAGCAGGTACTCCCCAGGGATCTCTACCGTCTGCGCGTGCCGCGCGATCCCCACGAAGTGGGGATACCCTTGCTCGTTGAAGGGGCCATGGACGGTGCCGGGCTCAGTGCCTAAAGCCCCGTCCGAGACCGCGAAGCTCCCCACGAGGTAAGCCGGTTCGTCGAGATGCTGGAAGGGCTCCAGGAGGCTGATCATGTGCATCTCGATCTCGTTGCGGCCGATCTGGACCAGGTCGGCGATATCCGTCTCCTGGAAGTACACGTCCTGCCAGGTTGCGGGCTGCAAGGGCGGGGCCTGCTTGCCGTTGACGTAGATCTCCACGTTCCTCGTGCGGCTCAGGAAGCCGACGTGAGAGGGGATATTCTGGTCCACGTCATCCAGTACGAGCTTGAGGGTGTCGCACTGTGCGCTCACCTTGAAGGTGGTGCTGTAGCTGTTGACCTGGCCGGGACAGCCCACATGATGCTGTTGCTGGGCGGCCACGTCTCGGGCCACGTACTTCCACCGGTCCAGGATGAGCACGTTCTCATCGCCGACCGAGAAGTCCCAGTGGGGATCAAGCAGGACCTCGTGTGCCACCTCGGGCTCGGGAATGGCCACGATCCCGTCCGGGAGTATCTGATCAGGCGTTACCACGATGAGCTTGGCGTCGGCGGGTGCAAGCTCGACCGGGAAGCATGTCCGGTCCTCTTCCGAGTACCCGCCGGCCATGTACTTGATGTGTCCGCTCTCCAGGTTCCAGTCCTGCGCCAGTCCCTCCAACGACAGCCGCAGTACGCCGCTGATATCGTCCTTGGTGCGGTTCACCAGCAGGAAGTAATGCCGGGCATCGTCCGCGCGGTGCGAGCAGATGATGTCTTCGACAGGCTGCCGTTCTTCGTTGTCGATGATGACGTCGGGGGTCACGAGCTGCGGCACGCTCTGGAGGAGCCAGAGCTGCTGGTCGCCGGATGCGTCCGCGTGGGAGATCGCCACGCCACCGGACTCATTCTCATTGCGCCGTTCGCCGTCGCCGTCGGCGCCGAACACGTGG
>JALGSS010000349.1 GCA_029821745.1 Candidatus Zipacnadia bacterium | reverse complement strand
CGCGCGATCGACGTGAGCCGTTACTTCAATGAGGACGTCATCGCGACGCCTGAAGCCCCCGCAGATGGCGATTTCGACGCAGGTGATCGTGCCTATTCCGCGGAGATCCTCCCCGCGGGCGACAGCCCGACCATCGCCGCCGACGGGATCCCGTTCTACCGGCCCCCGGTGGACGCCGGAGCGCTGAACTGCATCCGGGCGGAAGGGCAGACGATTGAGTGGCCCGCTGAACCGTGTGATGCGCTGGCGGTTCTCGGGGCGTCGTCGAACGGCCGCCACGGAGGCACTGCGAAGCTGCTGTATGCAGACGGCGCCACGCAGGCGATCCCCCTGCAGCTTAGCGACTGGTGTGCCGCGCCCGCGTTGGGCGAATTGAGTGCCTTCACTGTGGATTATCGCTTTGAGGCCGGGCAGCGGTCCGGGCCGGCGAATCACATCTGGCTCAAGCGGCTGACCGTCGGTGCTGACAAGGCCCTCCGCGGCATCGTGCTGCCGTCTGACTCAGATCTGCACATCTTCGGGCTGGCTTTCTCAGAAGCGGTCCAGTTCCGCCCCGTGTGGGGCATGTCCCTGCTGAACGACTGCAAGTACGGGTTCGACGTGAAGGACAACACGATGCGCATGTCCCTGCTGCGCGCCTCATACAACCCCGATCCGACGCCGGACGTGGGGACGCACCGGATCCGCTGGGCGCTGTACCCCCACAGCGGCGACTGGCGCTCGGCTCAGACCCCGCGCCGGGCGATGGAGCTCAACAACCCACCGATCGTCCGCCTCGTGCCGGCGCACGCGGGACCGTTGCCCCCGCAGTATAGCTTCGTGCGGGTCGAGCCGGCGGAGATGATCTTGAGCGCCTTCAAGCGCGCGGAAGATGGCGATGCGTACGTGGCCCGCGTGTACAACTCATGTGGCGAGGGCGGGCAAGCGCGCATCCGCTGCAATCTGCCCTTCAAGGAGGCCGTCGCCTGTGACCTGCTGGAGGTCGAGCGGGCAGAAAACTCGGCGAGTGTGGAGGGCCCGCTGGTGACGCTCGATCTGGAGGGCCGCCTGCACGGCACGGTACGGCTTGAACGGTGACGCGGCGCCCCACGGTGCGCCGAGATTTTCTCCCGGCGTTGCGGTTCCCGTGTGGGAGGCAGCGTAGCCTCCGTCAGTCCTCCACCCGCAGCAAGTAGACATCCAGCGGGTCGATCGTCAGAGTGTTGCCGTCGTAGCTCGCGCCCGTGATCAGGTCCTCGAAGCCCCGGATTGGTGTAACGGCATCAAGCCGGAGTTCCATCGGCTCTCTGTTGAGGCCGATCAGGTAGCAGATGGTCTCGCCGTCGATCTCCATCGTCCGGCATTCCACAGGCCACGCAGGGCTGCCGTCCGTCTGCCGGGCGCGGATGGGTCTGCTGATCCCTGCGGCGGTCATGGCATCCTCCAAGACCGGCACGAGGGCCTTCAGCGCCAAGCTGTCGGCGCGAGTCACCTGTGCAGGGGACACCGCGACGGCTCCCGTATGGGGGCGGCCATACTCATCATTCGACAGGCACTCGCCAGCGAGCACCACTGAGCCGCCGTCAGTCAAATACCGGCGAATCTCCGCGAGCACGTCCGACTCGACGTTGTTCGCGCGCGGGACAATCAGCAGTCTGCAGTCCGCGAGCTTCCCGTCTCTGATCATGCGGTCGGTGATGAAGCCCACGGGAGCGTCGAGGCCGTTGGCCGCTTCATAGGCCTGGCTGATCGCGCCCTTGTGCGCGGCGTGATCGAGGTAGAGCGACGGTCGCGAGATGTAAATGCGGACCTCAGGCGTGCCGGGGAACGCGGCGACATACTTCGCGAGCCGGCGCAGGTCCAGGGCCACGCTCGCGTTGCCCCACGCGACTTTGGGCTGGCTCCAGGCCGTGTGCTTCATCCCCGCGCCGCCGACGCCTTCGCCAATGACTCCCGTGGCCCAGACCCAGAACTGGCTCATGCGAAGCCCATGCAGGTAGCTCTGGAAGTAGCCGGCGCGGACGTACTCACTCGTTACGTTGGCCTGATGGACGTAGTGGTATTCATGGTCGCCGAGGGGCTTGTCGGGGGCCACGGAGCGCTGGAAGTCGAAGAGCATCGTCGCGCCCGGCCAGCCGAAGGAGTACGTCGCGCTCCCGGGGCTTCTGCCGGCGTCGCATCCGGGGACTTCCCATAGCTCAGCTTCGCGCTCGAAGTCGATGCCCCGCTCGGGGTCGAGCATGGTCCAGGCCATCGGCTTGTTGGACAGGATCACGTCCGGGTCATGCCGTTTGATTTGCCCCGCAAGCCATTCGAACCAACTGGCGACTTGATCCTGGTGGAAGGTGAGCCAGTCGAACTTCGCCGGGGAGCCGGCTGTGGTGGGATAGCCAATCGCGTTGAAGTCCTCGAAGTCCGTCTCCCAGGCATCGTTCAGGCCATCGATGGTGCCGAATTTGTCCCGCAGGTAGGTCCGGAAGAGCCCAACGTAATGCGGGTCGGTGCTCGTGTACGTCGGCTCATTCATCAGCCAGATGACCTGGAAGCCTTCGTGGTCCTTGATCGCCGGGATGAGGGTCTCGTAGTAGCGGGTCACGAGTCGCCGCAGGTTCGGCGAGTCGATGGCAAATGGGAAGAAGCCTCCGTAGGACTTGGTCCTCGTGCCTGCGTGCCGCGCGAGGCCGCTCCAGTCCGGGAGACGATCCACGGGATCGCCTCCGGTGATATCGGTGTACTTGACCAGCGCCCACTCGGGGAAGTAGTGGAGCGTT
The DNA here is from genome assembly GCA_029821745.1 of Candidatus Zipacnadia bacterium. Taxonomy (GTDB): domain Bacteria; phylum Armatimonadota; class Zipacnadia; order Zipacnadales; family JABUFB01; genus JALGSS01. The sequence continues at coordinate 2,820 of JALGSS010000349.1, read as the reverse complement.
GGGTTGTAAGCGACGGCCAGGTTCATCTCCCGCAGCTTGTCCCAGCTTGCCTGGAGTCTGGGGATTGCGGTTTCGTCCACCGTGTCCTCGCCGGTGATCATGCGGAAGGCGGAGTAGGCGTTGAAGTCGTCGCCGATGATATTGAACCCGTAGTCGCGGTATGTGGGAAGAGCCTGCTGCAATTCGCCGTAGCCCAGCGCGCCTACCAGCATCACGGGTTCATCATCGACCCAGAAGTTGCCGTCGTGAATCTGGATCTGCTCCAGCGGCGGATCGGGCACGATGGGGGCGGGGCGATCTCCGGCGAGTATCGCCTTGAGGACGTCCGTCTGCTCGGTGCATAGTGCAGCGATCGTGTCGGCATCCCGCACGGCCTCGGTGACCACGTTGCCGGCCGCTTTCCGGGCGGCGACATTGAGGAAGCGATCGGCGATGGCACAGGCGGCTGTGGCGTAGTCAGTTGGCACGCCAGCTTCGCGGGCCTGCTTCACGAGATCCTTGAGCGCGGATGCGGCCTTCTCCGCCGCACCCCTTGCCGGCGCGAATTCCTGGCTGGTGAATAGCTCGAAAGCACTGGTTTCCGACGTGTCCCCAACTGCGAAGCGCAGCACATACTCGCGGTTTGCGCTGGGCGCGGGAGACCACTGAAGGGCGAGATGATTCAGCCCTTGCTCGAGAGCTTCGGCTGTGGAAGCCTGCGCCATGACGGTGCCATCCGCGTGCGAAAGCGTGACTGTTGCCGGCTGTGGCGTGACCCCCGCTCCCAGGTAGGCGAACATCGGCAATGAGACTTCCGTGGCAGGGCAGGATAGCTCCTCAGGGACGCTGAGGCTGAGTTCAACGGTGTCGGGCGGCGCGTCCTGATTGACGAAGGGCGTGGGAGCGGCTCCGCTCTCGACCTTGATGTCGTCCACGAGGAACCCGTCGGTGGGACTGTCTGTGTTGACCAAGACAGGGAAGTTCACGTCGCCGTCACGGGCGACGAAGGTCCGTGAGAAACGCTTCCATTCTCCTTCCGTACCCTTGAGGCCGAGTCTCATCCACCAGCCGTCGCCGCCACCGGTCCACGCGGCCCCCGGGGCGTCGCTCTTCGCGTAGATGCTGAGGGTGTATGTCTGCCCGGGCTTCAGGGCCAGGCCACCGAGAAGCGACATCTGGCCGTACACGTGGGCTCCGTGGGGCGTGGTGTTCGTGATCCGCACCGCGTTCTTGCCGGACCTGCCGTCATTGACCACAGCGAATGTCGCGTCCGTATTCCGCTTGTCCCAACTCCAGCCCTTGGGCCGGTTGCCGTCCACGATCTCAAAGCTGGGGTTGGCTATGAGATTGGCTCCGTACGCGTCGGCGGCAGATTCCTCGCGGACTAGACGCAGCTCACCGGGGGCCAGCGGCGGCTCGTAATCGGTGGGTTGGTCACCCTCCTCGAGTTGCAGGCTGTCGACCCAGAAGCCCTCCGTAGGGCTGTCGGTGCCGATCAGCAGCTCGAAAGACTTCTCCGTCGCGTTCGTCTTGAAGGTGCGTGAGAGACGCTGCCACTCGTTCGTCCCTGCCGGCAGGTAGATGCGCACGCGCCAGCCGTCGCCGCCGCCGACCCAGGCCTTGCCGGGGTCTTCGCCGCGCACGTAGCAACTGAGGGTATACGTGGTTTCCGGCTTCACAGGCACGCGCGTCCGCAGACACGAGTACACGTTCGGCGCGAAGGGAGTCGCATTCCGGATGTGCAGGCTGACATTGCCGGAGTGCGCCACCTGCTCGTCCATCGTCAGCGTGGCCTTGGCCGGGCCTTCGCTCCACGACCATCCGAGCGGAACGCCCTCCCGGACGTGCTCGAAGCTCGAGTTGGGCACAAGGTTGTCGGCCCCCGCAGGCGTGTTGATCGCACAGGGCAGCGCGGCCAGCAGCATACCCAGGACGGTAATGGCACGTGTCATTGCGTCTCCTCCGATAGTGGCTCGCGGCTGGATGAGGGTGGTTTGGGTCTGGACCCGCTGCGTCATCCGTCGCATCCTGCACCAGTGATGTTGGCCGGTCGTCCTGATTTGCCCTCCTCTCGGGCGCGTTGGGTCAGGTCGGACGTTTCTCTCGGAACTTGATACCGATCAAACCGGCGTGCTATAATCCTCTTCCCCACCACAAGCATCGGAGGATTGGCGACTCATGGCTGGCCACTCAAAATGGGCGAATCGCGTCCATCGAAAGACCCGGCAGGACGCGAAGCGCAGCAATATTTTCAGCAAGCTCTCCAGGGAGATCATCGTTGCCGCCAAGGAGGGTGGCGGGAGTCCCGACACGAACCTGCGTCTGCGGTACGCCATCGACGCCGCACGCACCTCGTCGATGCCCAACTCCAACATCGACAACGCCATTAAGCGGGGCACCGGCGAGCTTGAGGGCGTCACTTTCGAGAATGTCAGCTACGAAGGCTATGGCCCAGGGGGCGCGGCTCTGCTGATCGCCTGCCTCACCGACAACAAGCAGCGCACCGTCGCCGACCTGCGCAGCATCCTGAAGAAGCGCGATTCGAGTATCGGCGAGCCAGGGTCCGTCGCGTGGGTCTTCGAGTCTAAGGGGATCGTCACGGTCCCGCGTGAAGCCGCCGACGAGGAAGAGCTGTTCCTGGCGGTTGTCGACGCGGGCGCCGAGGACATCATCACGGAGGACGAGGAGTTCTTCGAGATCCGTACGCCTCCGACGGAACTGCAGGCTGTCATGGAAGCCGTCGACGCCATGGGACTGCCCCATGACCGTGCGCAGTTGACGATGATTCCCACCAGCACCACGCCTGTGCCGGATAACCAGGCCGCGAAGCTCCTGGGGCTC
>JALGSS010000348.1 GCA_029821745.1 Candidatus Zipacnadia bacterium | reverse complement strand
CCGCACCCGACGACGCACGCGAAGCAGTCGAGTAGCTCGTCGCGAAGTACGCTCAGAACGCCGACGTCCACGTCCATTCCGGCTACGGCGAGACCGAGACCCGTTGCGAGTTAATCGACCCCTTCTTCCAGGCTCTCGGATGGGACGTGCTGCGCAACGCCGGCCTTTGGGAGGAGCTAGTACTGACTTGCCGAAGTTCGCGTAACAATCCAGATGGCCCACGCCGGCTGCCCTGACCCTGAGCGTGCGAGAAACGGGGCCTAAGGCCGCGGCCCGGAGGCGAGTGCAACTCGCCTCAATAGCGACCCGGTCACGGGTCGCCCGGTCGCGGGTCGCCCGGTCACGGGTCGCCCGGGTGCAGGGGCGGAGCCCCTGTGTTGTTATGACGCCGACTTGCGCTGTTGAGCAATAGAGCCGAAGCTGGTCTACCCGAGGACGTCGGCGCAGGTCATCAAGTACATTCGCGAGGGGCGGCCGGCGGCCGTGTATGACACATGTCTGATCGAAACGTACACGCGCACGGGCGAGCCAAAGAGGGCCTCGGCGGTGGTCGAGAATGTGGCGATGATTGACCCGTCCCTGTACCCGGCCATGCAGGCCCGCGCGGCCATCTTGCAGGGATCCTAGAACATCGAGGCGGCCAGGCGAGTGACCGAATACCTCTGCAGCGAACAAGTCCGCCCGGCGCCGCAGCAGTACGGCTTCCTGGCGATGAGTTCCGAGGAGATGAACGAGTGACCTCTCCACAAGGGCGCGCATTTGTCCGGGTGGCCAAGATCCTCGGGATGGTGGTGGCTGTGGCCGCTGTGGCGATGCTGAACCGGCTGCAGGAGGATCGCCGCGAACCTCAGCGCGCCGCGCCGAAGCCGCCCCCGAAGCCCGTGTTGCTGGAGATTGGCCCCAGGGACGCCCCGGTCGTCATCAAAGCTTTCTACGACGGCGAAGACGGGTTCACCTGTCACACCCTCGACGCCTTCGCCAACCTCGCGGGGCGCAGCGAGAACCTCGTCCGCGTCATCGTCCATAACACCCGGTCGCCCGAGGGACGCGCGCAGCGCCAGGTGGCCGGGCTGACTGCAGACGGGTTCACCGTCAACGGGATGAAGGGCTTCAAGCGCCCCCTGAGTGCCTACGTCCAGCAGGTGGATTTCGTCGAGCCAGTCTTCCCCTACGGGCGCGCCTGGCATCGCGCCGACCTGCAGTACCTAGTTCTCAAGCTGCTGAGGGAGGAGCTCGGCGAGGATGCCTCCCTCCCGGACCTCGCGTCAGAAGCCCGGGCCAACGACATCCCGACGGGCAATCCGGATGCCAAGGTCAAAATAGTCGTCTACTACCCGGTGCCCGAGGACTGCGTGGATGAGACAATGATCGTGCTGCGGGAGGTGATCGCCGACAGGGAAGAGTACGTGCATCTCCGCTTGTCAGATACCTGCACCGACGAGGGGCGCGTCTCCTGGGCTGGGTCGGCCATCATCTGTCACGGGATCGAGGTCAACGATCACCAGGACTGGGATGTGAAAGCGGAGGACGGGGATACGCGCGTGCGATTCGCCGGTCCAATCGGTGGCGACTGGACACGGGAGCATCTGGAAGCCGTGCTGGACTCGCAGATCGCCCGCCTCTACGGAACTCAAGCTCCGGCCGGCAATGGCGACCTGAACGCCATCGTGGGCCTTGCACAGCCTGCCCGAAAGGAGTAAAGTGGTTTCTGGTGGATTGGAACACTATTTTGCCAAGCGGAAGGAGCAGTTACATGACACGTCGGCACGGTTTTACCCTGATTGAGCTGCTGGTCGTGATCGCCATCATTGCCATTCTCGCGGCGATCCTGTTCCCTGTATTCGCGAGAGCGCGTGAGAAGGCGCGCCAGACAAGTTGTCTGTCCAACGTGAAGCAGATCGGCCTGGGCATCCTGATGTATGCCCAGGACTATGACGAGCGACTTCCCGGGACCTACCAGAAGGACGGTCAGGCTGGGGACTGGCCCCTCCACAAGTGGGCCGCGAGCGTCGTCCCGTACGTGAAAAACTCCCAGATCTTTGTGTGTCCGTCCGGCACCCCGGGCAACGACTATGGCACGGGCAGCGTCGGCCCCATGAGCTACGGCGCCAACAACTATCTCATGCCGGACGCCCGCGGGAACTTCAATGCAGCGCTGGCCCGCATAAGCCATCCCGCCGAGACACTCCTGATCTTCGACGCCTGGGCTGCAAACCGCTACTGCGTGCGGGGGAACTGGTACATGGGAGGCGGAGCGGATTGCTACGGGCGGCCCGCGGGTCTCAGGGCTGACGACGTGGACATCTCCGTGCACAACGGCGGGTTCAACGCCTGTCTCGCCGACGGCCACGCCAAGTGGTACAAGGGCGGCGAGGCTGACAGGAACTACGACAACTACTGGAAGAAATCCCGCTAGGCCCACACGTCTTCATGCAGATCGACAACGCCCCTCTCTCTCGCCAATGAGCAGAGGGGCGTTTCGCATTGTGCCGGGCTGGAACCGTAGTCAGTCAGTCCGTGCCTGCGCGCCCACATATTCGAACACCACGGCCTCGTGAGTCTCACCAACCTGCCCTTCGATGTCTTCCCAAACGCCTACGTCGACACTGGCGTCTACGTCCTGTCGAGCGCACCGTGCGACCGTTACCTCATCCACCGTTTCCCCAAGAAGGCCAAAGTCAGCAGCCTCGCGGATATCCCCTTCACCGAAGTGGCCTCCGACCTTTCAGGCGCCCCCGACTGGAAGATCGTGCTATCGCCACGGGCTCACCGCCTGCTTCGCAGAATGAGCGCGCACGCGCAGACCCCATCTTTGGGCGAACTCACGATATCCACCCAGGGATTGCACGCTGGCCGGTTCCGCCAGGCAGAGACACAGACTGAGCAGCACTGGTGGCCCTTCCTCGCTTCGGGGCAGGTGTACCGCTACCAGTTGCAGGTAGGCACAATGACCTACGTGAGCATGGCCGACCACGAGAACCTCACCCGCTTCTACGGGCCCGAACCTAAGCTTCTGGTTCGGCGACTGGTGAACCGATCAGACCGCCTCATGGCCACCTACACCGAGGCCCAGATGGTATGCACAAAGGACGTCAATCCATTCGTCGTCTCGGATGCGTCGCTGAATGCGTGCTATCTTCTTGGCGTTTTCAACAGCCGTCTGATCTCGTACGTCTACGTCAACACGTCCTCGATAGCCACCAAGGACGATTTCAGACAGACGACGCTCTCAGAGCTTCGCTCCCTCCCCATCCGCACCATCGACTTCGACGATCCCGACGACGTCGCGAAGCATGACCGCATGGTCGAACTGGTGGGTGCCATGCTGGAAGTCAACAAGCGTCTGCAGGCCGTCCAGAACCCCAATGACCGCAAGGTCATCGAACGCCAGATTGCCGCCACTGACACGCAGATCGACAGCCTGGTGTATGAACTCTATGAGTTGACCGACGAGGAAATCGCGATTGTCGAAGAGGCGACGGAGTAGGTGGAACGACCGGCAGGCAGGATTGCCTGCCCCACCGACGACAAACGGGCCGCAGGCTGAAGACCTGCGGGCTACAAGGACAACGTCTTGCCGCGGCCGTTCGTAGGGCGGGGGTTCATCCCCCGCCGGCCGTGACTTTTTGGCCTTTGGGGTTGGCGTCTGTACGCCTTCCGGCGCGGTACAAGCCCGCGCCCTGCAACATCCTTCCACCGACGGCAAACGGGCCGCGGGCTGAAGACCTGCGGGCTACAAGGACAACGTCTTGCCGCGGCCGTTTGTAGGGCGGGGGTTCATCCCCCGCCGGCCGTGACTTTTTGGCCTTTGGGGTTGGCGTCTGTACGCCTTCCGGCGCGGTACAAGCCCGCGCCCTACAACATCCTTCCGGCGACGGCAAACGGCCCGCAACGGCGACGGCGGCAACGGCAAAGGCAGTCCTACGGAAGGCCCGCAACGGCAGAACGACGTCGCGGGCGAGCCCGCTCCCACAGGTGGCTGGGACGGCGCGGATACGGCGAACGGCGCCGGCCACCTCACGGCACGATGCGCTTCACTCCACGCCCCTCCTCCAGCCACTTGATGCACTCGTCCCACGCCGCGACTTGCGCCGGCATCAGGTAGGCTCCGGCCTTGTTCGGAGTGGGGCGATCCGTTCGGAAGTTGGCCCCGGCATAGGCCAGCATGATGGACGCCCCGGCCTCAACATTCGCTTTGAAGGTGTCGATGATGGCCTGTGGCGCCACGCCCTCCTGATGGCCATAGTGACTGAGCTCAACCATCCCGCCCCACTTCTTTCCGTGCCGAAGCGCCGCGGCTTTGATGTGCTGGAAGCTCTTGCCCGAGTAGTATCCCGCCACCACGTAGTCCACATGGGGCACGCCGGCAATCTTGTCGATGTCCAGCCCCAAGGCGGGGTCATACCAGTATTGGGGCGCGGCGAACGCACACCCCTGCCAGTCGCTCTGATGGCTCCATGTGTCATGGGCCGCTGTTGTCAGCGCATCGACCCAATCCCTGTAGACGTCGGTACGCCAGCCATACCAATGCTTCCACAGCGGGCTGTCAGGCCACTCGTTGTCGGCCTGCAATCGGTCCGAGTTGGCTTCGGTCAGAGGCACTGCGGGGAGACCCATGTTCGCGCTGCTGCTGGGCTCCACCGCCACAGTGGTCACGGGAAACTTGGCTGTCGCCGCCTCTGGATAGCCTGCTCGGGCCAGGTAATGGCGGAAGGATCCGGGGGCCTCGACGCTGCCCAATGCCTGTTCGCTGTAGGTGGGGCTGGTCCAGTAGGTGCTGATCTTGTTGACGTGAGGACTGTTGCCGCCTGGTGACGCGATGATTTGCTCGTCGGAAAGGAACATGTGGAACGGGCCAACCGCCTGAAACAGGGCCCTGCAGCGGGCCTCAAAGGCGGTTCTCGCCGCCTCGAAGCCGAAGTTCCACTGCGGGTTCTCCGGATCGGCTTCGAAGGCTCCTGTGTCCGCGTTCAGCTTCTCCCCAAACCAGGTGAGCTGATCGGGGGCCGGCTTGACCGGGAGCAGGCGCCGCCAGGAGAACACGAACACGGTGCCCATGTGATGCTGGACCACTTCCCTGGCCATCATCCGGCAGTAGTCGAGCTGCTTCTGGTTCTCGAGCAGTCCTCGGGTCCAGGGAGCCGCTGCCGCGTCCCAAGTCATGGAGAAGCCGTGGCGAGACAGGTCCGTCAGGGCTTGCTCAATGACGGCCGGCGTTCGAGGAGGCGTCCGGTAGTCCAGAGACGTGCCCAGAATCTGTGTCATCACAGGTTCGGCGGGGACTGTAATCTCGCCATCGGCTGTCGTCGTCCCCTTCTCGGCGGGGGGCGCTTCCGCAGCGCCTGCTGCCAGGACGAATGCCAGTAGGAGTAGCGCAAAGCCAATGCTGTGGGGGGTAGCCATGGGACACTTCCCTGTAGTTGAGGCGTGACGGCGTTCCACTCGATCAAGCCATATCCACTTGCCCTGTGGGTCGTGCAAGAAACCAGCGCCCCGGCGCTCCGGTCGCTCGTTCACGGACCTCATCACCGTGCGCATGAGACCCTCCACTCAGAAGCTCCACTCCCTAACCAC
>JALGSS010000347.1 GCA_029821745.1 Candidatus Zipacnadia bacterium | reverse complement strand
ATAGCTGTCCACGAGTTGTGGGTATGGGGTCTCGCTACAGCAGGCGCATGCCCCGATGAGGGCCGTGGCGATGAGCAACTGCCCCAGCGTGCCAGATGACGTCATTCATGCTCCCCTTGATCGCGGTCAGCGGTGTGATGCGGCGGGCACAGATGAATGGTCCCGTCGCGTCTCGCCTCTTCACAGCGCCTCGCCGCCGCGGTAACAAAGTCCACGCCGAGGTCGATGCCGATGTATCTGCGCCCGAGCTTCCTGGCTGCAACGCAGGTGGCGCCGGTGCCGCAGAAAGGGTCGAGGACCACGTGCCCGGGGAACTGCTCCTCCGCCTGGTTGCACGCGGCGAAAGTGTACATGGCAATCAGGCGATTCGGCAAGGTCTGTGGGAACGGAGCCGGGTGCCGAGAGCGCTTCACGTCCTCGGGGTACAGCCGCCAGACCTGCCGAGTGAGGTTCATCCACTCCTCCTGGCTCAGGCGACTGTGCTCCTTGATCCACGCGGGGAGCTTTTCGGGCGCGCCGGGCTTCACGAAAACGTTGATGAACTCGACCGTGTTCTGCTCGTAGATGTTGGGTGGGTGCGGGTAGCTGCCGAACATCTTCTCTGTCGTCTGCTTCTGCCAGATATACAGGCTGTAGCGCGCCAGGGACAGGTTGCCGAGAATCGTGGCCTCGATATCATTGTTGAGATTCTTGATGTGGCGGGTATGCTGATCGGGGATGACCGCCTTGGGTATGGGCATGATCGGCGTGTTGATACACAGCTTCCCATTGGGGGCCAGAACGCGCTCGCACTCGCGCCACACAGGCAGCAGACCGTCGAGATACTGCTCGTAGTGACCGGGGCCGAGCTGGCCCTCGAAGCCGTAGTCGACGACGTTCCAATAGGGCGGACTCGTGACGATGCATGTGACGGACTCGTCGGGGAGCCTCGCCAGGGCTTGGCGGCTGTCGGCGCAGATGATCCGGTTCGTGACATCGTCGATGCGCACCCGCGTACCCAAGTCATCTCCGGCGCGCCAGTCGAGGATGCCGAGCTTCCGGAACTCCGCGTCGGCATTGAGACCGGCCAGGGGCACGTACCTGCGCAAGACGGGCTGGTCGGTCGATGGCTTGCACAGCTCGATGGTCCCGCCGTCGTCGTCGTCGGCCTGCTCCATCGCCCGGCGGAGTCGGTGCCGTTTGAGTTTCGCTCCGTTCTTGTCTCCCATGTCGGTGCGCGAGCGGTCTCCTCATCAGGCTGCGCGGCATGTGTGCCGAGGATAGGATAGCCGTTCGTTGCGCGGTCCGCAAATGGCACACGTGCGATGTCGGGGCGCTCTCCGGCGTTGACAGCCCGCGCTCGATTGGCCTAGACTCGCTGGCGATTGCTTACTGCGGGAAGGTGGCTTTGTCATGCCCCGTGAGATGATGGCGGCACTGAGGCAACGGGTCCTTGTATGCGAGCCGCCGATGGCGCATATGCTGGCACTTCACGGGCTCGCATCCGGGAACAGCTCCGAAGCGAACTTGACCCATCCGGAGACGGTGGTTCACGTCCACCGGACGTTCCGGGCCGCAGGCGTTGATCTGTTCGTCACGAACACGACCGATGCCGACCCGGAGAGTCTGGAACGGGCGGGACTGGCGGGTGAAGGCCCGCGGATCTGGAGCGCCGGAGTCGCGCTGTGTCGCGAGGCGGCGGGTCCCGATGCGTTCGTCGCAGCGACTGTTGGGGGAGTCGGTGACGCGCGCCGTGGCGAAGAGGAGCTGATCGCCGGCCTCCGGCAGCAGTTCGAGAGTTTCCTCGGACCAGAGATCGACATGCTCCTGCTTGACGGCCTGACCTCGCTGAAGACAGCGGAGGCCGCGGTGCGAGCCACACGGGAGCTTGACGTGCGCATCCCGGTGGCCGCGATCCTGCTGCTGGACCCGGCAACGGGCCTGGCGGCGGACGGTCTGGATGCCGGCGCGCTGGCCCGGCGTCTCGGGTCGCTGAATGTGCAGGTGGTTGGGGCTTCGTGTCTGGGCTCCGAGGGGGCCATTCATGCTTTCCAGGCTCTGGCCCAGACGACCGCGAAGTGCTTGATGGCAAGAGTGCCGGCTAGCCCTGTGAGCACCGCCCACGGTGGCGACACTGATGGTGGCAGCCCTGTTGAGACCGGCGAGTGCGCCGCTCGACTCATCGCCTGCGGCGCGGGGATCATCGGCGGGTGCGGTGCCTGCACCGGAGACCACGTTCGGCAGATCGCGAAGGCCGCCAAAGCCATCGCGTGAGGGACGTCCGGATCGCGACGCGATCAGCGCGATTGCCGGTGCCCGGACGCGCGGTCCGATGTGGGCTGGGAGGACGCAAAAAACCCCCTTGCCTCCTGATATGCGAAGTATTACACTCATACGCGCCGAGGGCCCGGATCAAGCGGGCCCGGGGGCTGTATAGAGAATTGAAGAGGGATGAACCGGCCGAAGGAGGTCCTCCCGCATGGACATGTCCGAACTGAAATTCGACGAGGCCCACACATGGATCAGAGACGAGGGCAAGGAAGTCGTCATCGGTATCACCAGTTACGCGCAAGACCAGCTCGGGAATGTCATCTTCGTGGAACTGCCTGACCCGGGCGTAAGCATCGAGAAGGAAGAGCCCTTCGGCAGCGTAGAGTCGGCCAAGGCTGTTGAGGACCTCGTGGCGCCGCTCACCGGCAAAGTCACGCGCCGCAATGACGAGCTCACAGACATGCCCGAGGTCGTGAACGAAGACTGCTATGGCGAGGGCTGGCTCATCGCCGTCGCTCCGTCTGATGCGACTGACCTCGACAAACTGATGACGTTCGAGGAGTACAAGAAGCATCTTGACGTGCTCGACGTCGACGACAGCGGCGACGAGGACGATGACGGCGACGACGACGACCTCTTCTTCTTCGACGACGAGTAGGCGTCGGACCAGTACTCCCCAGACTTAGCGAGCCACTTCTGCGCCCGGGCAAGGCCCCAGAGAGGATGCCGCCCGGGCGCTTTGCTGAGTAACCACCGCGCGCTTTGGTCCCATCCCATGATGCCCACACATTGGCGCCTGATCTGGAGTCCGCCGAGCACCGCCGCCGAGAACATGGCGGTGGACGAGGCCATTTTCGAACAAGTGGCCGCGGGCGACTCCGCCCCGGCCCTGCGGATCTATGGCTGGATGCCCCCCGGCGTGTCCGTGGGTTACTTCCAGTCACTGGACCGGGGCGTGCATCTCGACGCCATCGCCGGCCGGGGGTATGACCTGGTCCGAAGGCCCACCGGCGGGCGAGCGATCATCCACCACCACGAAGTCACCTACAGCGTCTCGATACGCACGGACCAGCTCGAGGGCGGCGAGACGATCCACCGGTCCTATCGCGCGATCTCCCGAGGCATTGAGGCCGGGTTGGCGCGTCTGGGCATTGTGGCTCACGTGCCGAAAGAGCGTCACAGAGCACCCGTCAAAGGCCGCGACTTGCCGTCGGTCTGCTTCGCTGCATCCCTGGGTGGCGACATGGAGATCGACGGGCGCAAGATCGTCGGGAGTGCGCAGATGCGGCGGGCAGGCGCGATCCTCCAGCACGGCTCGATCCCCCTGCGAATCGACCTGGACGAACACCTGGACATCCTCGGTGAGCCATGCGGCGATGACGACGACACGAAGCGGATGCTGCGCCGGGCTGCGGTCGGAGTCGAGGATGCCCTGGGACGCAGCGTGTCCTTCGAGGAAGTCGGCAGAGCGGTCGTTGATGGTTTCGCCGAGGCCTTCGGCCTCGAGTTCGACGAGCAGCCACTAAGCGATGACGAGCTCGCGGAGGCCCGCGCCCTGGTCGAGACGAAGTACTCAACCGACGCGTGGAACCTCACGCGCGGGCGCAAGGGTAACGGTCAACGGGAATCCTGACAGCGCGACGCAACCATCGGCACTCGGAGGCATCGAGCATGCGACGGCTGGCAAAACGCGACGGCATCGGCAATGTGTTCCTCGAAGACGTCGAGATCCCCGAGATTGGCCCGCGTGAAGTGCTCGTGAGAGTGCAGCGCAGTCTGATCAGCCGCGGCTCGGAGCTCGGCGGACGCTACCTGCGCGAGACGGCCGTCGATCCGGCGGTCATGGGCTATGCGGCCGTCGGTGAGATCGACCGTGTCGGGGATGACGTGGCCGAGCTGTGCGTGGGAGACAGGGTGTCGGCGCTCAAACCTCATGCCGAGTACGTAACCGCGGACCTCGATGATCCGCGACATCGGCCGCCCGTTGTGAAACTCCCTGATGATGTGTCCCTGGAGGCGGGTCTGTTCTGGTGCTTTCTCACGAGTGGGGGCACGTGGATGCTCGCGGCCGGGATACGCCCGGGGGACACTGTGGCCGTCGTTGGGCAGGGGCTCGTGGGCAGCACGATGATGCAGTTGGCCCGCACGTACGACCCCGGCAAAGTCATCGCCATTGATGCCTTGCCGCTGCGGTGTGAGCTGGCCGAGAAGCTGGGGGCCGATGCGGTGGTCAACGCGGCCGAGACGGACTCCGTCGAAGCGGTGCGGGAGCTGACAGACGGGAAGGGCGCCGACGTTGTGTTCGAGGCCGTTGGTGGGCAATGGGCCGCCAAAGCCTTCGGGCAGATCCAGGATATGGTCGCGTACGGGGGCAACATCGTGCTCATCGGCTTGTATCAGGGCGAGCCGCTGCCCCTGGATGCGAGCAAGGCGATGGGGCACCGCATCACCGGTGCCAATAGCGCGGGGGCGGACCGGCCCACGTACTCCGACAAGGCGCTGGCAATGCTCTCCGAGGGTGTGGTGAAGGGTGAGCAGATGATCACGCACCGGTTTCCCTTCGATCAGGCCAAGGAAGCCTTCGACCTGCTCTACGAGAATCCCGGCGAGACGCTGGGTGTTGTGCTGGTGTACGAGTAACGCGCCGGGAGACTCGGGGACGCGGCGGTTGTTGAGTCTGCATAGCGGTAGCGCGTGACCGACTGCTTGTGCGATCCGTGGCTGACTGCTGAGCTGATCCACCCGAGCGATGGCTAACGAGGAGTGATGAGAGATGGTGCGTACCGCAGTGACACTTGCGCTCGTGCTCGCGCTGGTTGCAGTGGCAGTCTCTATGACCGGTTGCCCGAAGCCCACGGATGATGCGGGAGTGGCTGGACCCGGCCCGATGGGTCCGGGGCCCGCAGCCAATGCCGTGGCCGACGAGACGGACAACGCGGAAGCCACAGCCGACACGACTGAGGCGGCTGCGAACACTGAGTCGGCTGCGAACACTGAGCCGGACGAAGCCGTTACGGGCGGAGAGATCGCGTGGGTCAGCGACTATGAGGAAGGGCTCAAGACCGCGCAGGCCGAGAACAAGCCTGTAATGATCGACATATTCAGCTACTCCTGCGGGCCCTGCCTGGATATGGATGACAAGACTTGGCCCGATCCAGAGGTCGTCGAGAAGGCCAAGGAGTTCGTGTGCATCAAGACTGATACGGCTGTGGACGACTCCGCAGCCATGAAGTACGGGACGCAGTACATCCCGCACCTCGTGTTCGCGAAGCCGGACGGTACGAAAATCATGGACGACGTCGGCTTCAAGTCCCCCAGCGATATGATCGCGATGATGGACAAGGCGCTCGCC
>JALGSS010000346.1 GCA_029821745.1 Candidatus Zipacnadia bacterium | reverse complement strand
GGACATGGACCGCGCCAGGGAAAGGGCCGCGGAGTATGGTATCCCCCGGGCCTGCACGGTGGATGAGCTGCTCGCGATGGACGATATCGACATCGTGGTCAACCTCACCACTCCCCATGCCCACGCACCGATCGCGCTCGCCAGCCTTGAGGCGGGCAAGTGCGCGTACAGCGAGAAGCCCTTCGCCGTGACCCGTGAGGACGGCGAGAAAGTCGTTGCCCTGGGAAAGGAGACGGGTCTTCTCATCGGGTGCGCCCCGGATACATTCCTCGGCGGCAGCCACCAGACGCCGCCAGCGCCTACGTGATGGGACACGGCCACGAAAGCTGGCACCCGGACCCCGAGTTCTACTACCAGCCGGGTGGCGGCCCGATGCTCGACATGGGCCCTTACTACCTCACCGCCCTCGTCAACCTGCTTGGGCCCGTCAAGCGCCTCACCGGCTCGGCGACGATCACCTTCCCGCAGCGGACGATCACCAGTGAGCCCAAGAATGGCAAGGTCATCGACGTTGAGGTCCCGACCCATGTCAACGGGATCATGGAGTTCGCCAACGGGGTCATCGGCACCATCACGGCAAGCTTCGATGTCTGGTTCGCGAGCGTCCCCCCGATTGAGATCTACGGCACCGAGGGCACCATGCGGGTCCCCAGCCCCAACGGCTTCGGCGGAAGCGTGCAGGTCAGGCGAGCGGGAGAGGACGAATGGAGCGACGTGCCTGTGACGCACGGGTACACGGAGCAGAATCGAGGCATCGGCGTGGCCGACATGGCCTATGCGCTGCGATCCGGCCGTGCACACCGAGCCGGCGGCGACCTGGCGTTCCATGTACTCGACGTCATGCAGTCCTTCGTCGAGTCCTGGGAGCAGGGATGCTACGTAGACCTGTCCAGCACCTGCGCACGGCCTGACATGTTCCCGTTGGGGCTGCTTCCTCGCACGCTGGACGAGTAGCAACCGTGCCGGCGAGCCACTTGCGAAATGCCGCCGGGCCTTGCGGGTGTTCGGTGGGAGAGCAGGGAATGGCAACACGGATAATATAGGGGGAACTTTTCGCATTCCTGATGTGTACATATGGACAGGTTCGGGTATACTACGTGCGGCGGGGTGTTGACACTTTCCCACCAACGCATTCATTTATACCTACGACATATTGTAGTTTCTCTCGAAGCCGGATGTCGGGAGACTCCATGGGGCAAAGGTGGAACCGGTATGTCCGCGCGGGTGTTGCTAGGCGGCGGAAGTGCTGAGTTCAGCGGGCCTGACACGGCCAAGATCCGAGACCCGGAGTGCCCAGACGCCTACCTCGTGAAGGCGGCGCAGATGGCCAATAGCGAAGCGTTCGGCGTATTGGTCGATCGCTATCACCGACAGGTTTACGGGATCGTCTACCGGATGTGCGGGTCGTCGGATGCGGACGACTTGACCCAGGAAATCTTCGTCAGGGCGCTGCAGGCGCTGAGAAACTTCAAGTATCATGGACAGGCCAGCTTCCGGACATGGCTGTACCGCATCGCGGTGAACGCGAGCATCAACGAGTTGCGGAAGCGGAAGCGCCGCAACGCCATGCATGGGCCGTCTCTGGACCAGATGATCGAGACCGAGAACGGAATGGTGGCGCGGGCGGTGCCCGATGAGTCGCAGATGCCTCATGACATGCTGGAGCGCAAGGAGCAGCAGGAGACCGTCTACGCGGTCTTGCGCACACTGTCGCCGAAACATCAGGCGGTACTGGCGCTCGTGGACATTCAGGGAATGGACTACGAGGAAGCGGCGAAGACGGTAGGGTGCCCGCTGGGCACGCTCAAGTCGCGCGTTGCCCGAGCCAGGGACGCGTTTTCCACGCAGTTCCGACGGCACATGCAGGGCACGATGACGTCGAAACCGACGTGCGAGCGATCTTGACACGTCGCCGGCTTCCGATCCTGAGCACAGTAAGGGACTATCCTCCACGATGAAGTGCCGTATTGCGCGCCAACTGATTAGCAGCTTCCTGGACGGGACTCTGGACGAGGGCCGTGAGCGGCTATTCGTCTCCCACGTCCAGCGTTGCGGCGGTTGCCGGCAACTGCTTGAGGAAGCCCGGCTTGCCTGCGAAGCGCTCCAGGACTTCGTTGCTGAGGACATGGACGTGCCCGAGGACCTGAGTGCCCGCATCAAAGGCGCGATCCGACAAGCAGAGGAAGACACGAGACTCATCGAGACCTCGTCAGCGCCGGCGATCGGTTCGCCGGCGTTCATCGCGACTTGCGCCAGCCTGTTCATCGGGGCCGTGATGTTCTACGTGGTCACGACGGAAGTGTATATGGAGAGGCTGGACGCGCAGGAACGGTCGACATCCCTGGCGGCGGACATGACGCGGCTGACGCCCGAATCCCAAGCGCAGCTCGCCCACGCGACCGCCTCGCCGACAGCCAGCGACCCGGGCTTAGCGCTACTGGCGGCGTCGAGTGAGGCGGACGAAGGTGGCTCCGCTCCAGAAGTGAACGCAAGCCCTGAAGCCGTTGCCGGCATGCTGCAGTCACTCACAGTGAGCGCCCCCGGAGCAGACCTCTCAGCGTTAGGCACGACCACGTCCTCCCCCACCACTGTACGCCGCAGGCATACTCGACCGACGTCTCCCGCAGGTGCGACGCGGCCCGCCGCGAGCGCAGCATCTGTTGCGGAGGAGTCGGTTGCGGACGCCGCGTCTGGGCCTGACGCCGCGGACGCCCCCGAAAGCGAAGAAACTGAGGTCCGGGAGACCTCAATCGTCGACGCGAAGGTCCTAACGCCGGCGCCCCAGGATGCTGGCGAGCGGGAGCCTGAGGAAGCGTCTCTGTCTTTCTTCGGAGACATCCCGGAGACGACCACAGAATCGCCTCTCGCGGCCGGATCAATGAGCTACTTCGTCTCCAGGCCTGGGTGGGAAGCAGAGCCCGGCAGCTATGTGCCGGCGCACGCCGCGGTGCCCGGAGAGCTGCCCTCGCGGCGAGACCCAGCGCCCCATTGAGCGCACGGCACTGAGCAGATCCCGGTCGCCCGCCGTCTCGGAAGAGCACTCGTCCACACGGATCGCCGTCTCCGAAACAGGAGACGGCGAGTGTCGTTCTTGGGAGCTTCTGCCCTGTCGCCGAGAGCAAAGGGACGGGTGCAGGTAGAAGAGCCGGGCCTGTCGAAGCTCTACCGGAGCGATGAGACAGTCGCCAATAGACGCTCGGCGAGAGACAACAGGAAAGCTGAACTGCAATGGATGAGACGATGAAAGCAGCGGTCCTCAGAGGGCCGCGAGACTTGGCCGTTCTGGACATCCCACGCCCCGAGGCGGGTCCCGGTGAAGCCCTGGTGGAGGTGAAGGCCTGCGGAATCTGCGGCAGCGACTTGCGGTACTTCGAGGGCGAGAACCCGTGGGCGAAGCATACCCTCGGCCACGAGAAGCCCAATCCCCCGAACATGGTCCTCGGCCACGAGATCGGCGGGCGCTGTGAGGGAGCGCGCGTGGCTCTGCTCGCCTTCAAGGGCTGCGGACGTTGCGTGCAGTGCCGGCGCGGGCGAGAGAGTCTGTGCGCCCACACGGCCCATCTGGGGCACGGGGCCGGATGGGAGGGTAGCGCGTACAACCCCGGCGGCATGGCTGAGGTGTGCCCGGTGTGGCGCGAATTCGCTTTCGAGCTGCCTGAGGGGATATCGCTTGCTGAGGGTACGTTTCTTGACGGGCTTGGGGTCGCAGTGCACGCCGCTGTCCGAGCGGCACTGGTGCCGGGCGCTCAGTACGTAGTGATCGGCGCCGGGCCCATCGGGCTTTGTCTGCTGCAGGTGGCGAGAGCCTTCGGCGCGGGCAAGGCGCGGGTGATTGACATCTATGGGGCCGCCGTCGAGTGTGCCCGCGAACTGGGCGCCGAGGCGGCGCATCTCGCGGGGGAATCCGCCCTTGAGGAAATCGGGGACGCGATACTCCAGGACACGCAGGGCCTGGGGGTCGACTGCGTGTTCGAGACAACCGGCGACTTGGCGGCACAGCAGATGGGTCTGCGGGTCTTGGCGCGCGGAGGCACGCTGATGTTGATGGCAGGGGCGGCCGAGGGGCTGCAGGTATCTACCGCAGCTCTTTCAGGGGAGCGGCAGATCACGACGTCGAGCAACCACCTGTATGAGGAGTACCAGATGGGGCTGGACCTCATGGCGACCGGGAAGGTCCGCGTAGGTCCGATGATCACTCATCGTTTCCCGCTTGCCGACGCCGTGCGGGCCTTCGAAGTCGCGCGGGACAAGCCTTCCCATGGCGCGCTGAAGGTCATCATCGAACCTTGACGAACATGGCGAGAAACGGCTCCGCGGGGAGCCGTTTCTCCGTAATCGCTTGACCTTGGCGCGTGCGGTCGGCAGGCCACTTCACCGCATCAAGTGGCAGCCGCCTTCGAGGTCTCCTTCGAGGTCTCTTTGGCCGTTTCCTTCGCGGTCTCTTTGGCCTCGTCGGCCTTGGCAGCCGCGGCGTTCTTCCGGCCATTCCCGTTGCCGCGACCGTGGTCGTTCACGTAGAAGCCGCTGCCCTTGAAGATGATGGCGGGCGGGCTGAAGACTTTTTGCACTCGACCGTCGCAGCCATCTTTGCAGCAGGTCTTCACCGGCTCATCACCGAAGCTCTGCTGCACTTCGAACACATGGCCGCATTTTTTGCACTTGTACTCATAGATCGGCATGACCCAGACAGCTCCCGAATACAGGACTACCGTCGATCGAACCCGCGTATTATACCTGTTCATGAGCGGAGAGTCAACGAAAGGGCCAGTTTCTTAGCACTCTTCTATGGAGAGTGCTAAGTTTCTGGGGATCATCATGCGTATCCGGGACATCATCACACTCATAGAGCATATGGCGCCCAGTGGGATTGCTGAGGAATGGGACAATGTGGGCATGCAGGTGGGGGATCCAGACGGGGAGACGAACGGATGTTTGCTTGCGGTGGACGTGACCGTGGAGACGGTGCGTGAGGCGAAGCGATGCGGGGCCGGCGTCATCATTGCCCATCACCCGGTTCTCTTCGCGCCGGCGAAGCGCATCACACCCGCGACGCCGTCAGGACGCGCCATCCTGGCAGCGGTGCGCACGGGGGTGGCCCTCTACGCGGCCCACACGAACCTGGATTCCTCGCTGGAGTTCGGCACGGCGGCGGCGCTGGCTGACCGCCTGGGCTTGACCCGCGGGAAGGCCATGCTGGGGACTAGTGACGCGGCGACAGAACCGCTGTACCGCGTGGAGGTGACGGGAGACGCGGCTGCGGTGGCGGCGCTCGCGGGGCATCCCGGCAGCGAGACGGGCAACTGGTGTGGCTGGCCGGTGAATGTGGGCGGAGAAGAAGGTAAGACGGGCCTGCGGGGAGAAATGGCCCTGCCGGCCGGTGCGGCGAGGAAATTGGCCGCCGCCGCCGAAGCAGCGGGCGCCCTGGTGACCATGACCCGATGCGAGACAAGCGGGGATGGCTACGGTATGGGCATGATCGCGGACGTCCCAGAGATGCCTTTGGATGCGCTCGGTGAGTATGTGGGACGCCGGCTGGCCACCAAGCACGTGACCCTCGCCGGGGACCCCGAGAGCAACGTGTCGAGGATCGCCCTCCTCCCAGGCGCAGGCGGAGGCCTGGTCGAGGTGGCGGCTAAGTATGCCGACGCGATGGTCACCGGAGAAGCGAAGTACCACGAAGCGCTACGGGCACAGGAACTCGGGCTGGGACTTGTGCTCGCGGGACACTACGAAACCGAGCGTCCCGTGCTCGATCTGCTCGCGCGGTACCTCGCTGAACAGACAGGTGGAGAGCTGACGATTGCCGTGACTCAGACGCGGACGGACCCATTTCGAGCGCTCAGCGGGTAGGGCCGCCGACACAGCGTTAGGGGAGAGCGAGACCATGGCCG
>JALGSS010000345.1 GCA_029821745.1 Candidatus Zipacnadia bacterium | reverse complement strand
GTCGGCACCCCCATGGCCGGCAGTCTGCAGCCACGAACGTCAGTGGGGATTGATGACCCCCTGCTGTGCAAGGCGATGGTCCTGGCCAACGACGAAACGCGCCTCGCGTTGGTTACCCTCGATCTCATCGCCTGGACCCGCCGCCGCTCGGATGTGCCCCGGGCCGCGATTGCCGCGCAGACGGGCATTGCGCCCGAGTGCATCCTGATCAACTGTTCCCACACCCATTCGGGGCCCTACACTGACGAGAGTCTCGACCTCGCCGACGGCCTCGACGAGGTCTACCTGGCCCAGGTCCAGGAGGCCATCAGTGGGGCCGTCTGCCGGGCGGCGTCGGCCCTGCGGCCGGTGACAGTGGGCACGGTGAAGACCAGCTTTGGCGGCGTAGCCCGGAACCGGCGGCTGCTGCGCTCGGATGGCTCGGCCATCAACGCGTGGCTAGCCTCCGCTGAGGAGCAACAGGCCCTGCCGCTTGCCGGGCCCAATGACGAAGACCTGATTGCCTGGGTGTTCTTCGCGGAAGGCCGGCCTGTGGCGACGCTGTGGAACTACACAGTTCACGTGAACTCACACTTCGGCACGAGCTTCTCGGCCGACTATCCCGGACGTGTAGCCGCCGCGCTGCAAGACGAGTTCGGACCTGAGTTCTTCGCGCTGTTTCTGCCGGGTACGTGCGGCGACATCAACCACACGGTGGGCTTTGAGCAGGTCCACCTCCAACTGTCGGAGGCGATGCGCGCGGCTGTGCGCCAGGCTCGGCCGGGCGACGGCGAGGCCCTGGGCGCGGTCTGGCGCGATGTGGCCCTGGGCGTGCGGGACCGGGAACCCTTCCAGGCGGAGGAGGTCCGCGCCAAATGGCCCGCGGGCTTTGATGTGTTCGAGAACGAGGACCGCTTGCTGAAGGCTGACCCGCAGGATGAGGTGGTCACTGTCGTGCAGGCATTGCGCATCGGCGATGGGGCCATCGCCGCCACGCCGGGCGAGACCTTCGCACAGCTTGGGCTGGACATCAAGCGGCGCTCGCCCTACCCGATAACAGCGGCGGCGGAGCTGTGCAACGACATCGTCGGCTACATCCCGACGCGCGAGGCCTTCCAGCAGGGCGGCTATGAGACCTTCCGGTCGCGCTGGGCCCGGGTTGTGCCGGGATCGGGCGAGAAGCTGGTGGAGGAGCTCGTGGAAATGCTGGACGAATTGTGATCGCGGTCGAGGAGCATCGCGCAGACACCAACGGAGGACAAGGCAACTATGAGTAAGCTGAATGTCGGCATCGTGGGCCTCAGACGCGGCCGGGGATTCGTATCGCTTTTCGCGGCGCACCCACGACTGAATGTCGCCGCGCTGTGTGACTTGGATCCGGCCACACTGGCAGACCTGGGCGCGGCCTTCAACTTGCCGGACTCGGCCCTGCACACCGACTATGATCAGTTCCTGGCCGCGCCGATGGACATCGTCATGATCGCTACCCCGATTCGCTTTCACGCCGAGCAGACAATCAAGGCGCTGCAGGCCGGCAAGCACGTCATGTGCGAGCAGACCGCCGCGTACACCGTGGAGGACTGCGAGGCCATCGTCCAGGCGGTCAAGCAGAGCGGGCGAACGTACATGATGGCCGAAAACTACTGCTACTTCCACTATGTACGCCAGTGGCAGGAAATCGTGCAGCAGGGCAAGCTCGGAAGCATCTTCTACGCTGAGGCCGAGTATGTGCACGAGATCGAGGACCTGCTCATCAACGAAGAAACCGGCGAGTACTACTGGCGGCACGAGCGCCCGCCGATCTGGTACTGCGCGCACCCCCTCGGGCCGCTGCTGACCCTCATGGACGACCGCATCGTAGCGGCCTCCGGCAGCCACGCGGGCTTCCACAAGCGCCCCGAGCAGAGCGACCACCTGGGCTTCCTGGACATGCAGGTGGGCCTGTTCCGCACCCAGAAGGGCGCGATCATCAAGATCGCCCGCAGCCAGGTGGCCCCGCGCTACCCGCACATGGTCTACTACTCGCTCTACGGCACGACCGGCTACGTGGAGAACGGGCGCGACGGCAGCAACACCAACGGCTATCTGTGGATCGAGGGCGAGACGCCCGACGATGAGAATGGCCACCCCCGGGCGGATGTGATCCACTGCTCGGTCGTGGACCCGGATGCACCCGAGGAAGCGAAGCACGGCGGCCATGGCACCTCGGAGTACTACATGATCCGCGACTTCCTGGATGCCATCGAGAACGGGACCCGCCCGCCCATTGATGTGACGCGGTCGATGGATTTCACCATCCCCGGCATCATCGCCCACGAGTCGGCGATGAGCGACGGCAATTGGCGGGATGTGCCGCTGTTCGATTGGTAGGCGAGATCGGGCGAGAGACATGAACCCGTGAAGGTCCGGTCTGTTGGTTTCGGGGCGTTCGGGCTCGAAGCGCCCGCGGCGACGACCAAGCAACCCTCCACGATGAAGAGGAGTGGATTGGTCGCTGATGGCTCCTCCGCGCGTTGAGTGCCGGTGACGAGGTCCCCTGACCCAGCATGAGTCGCCACAACTTGCCTATGGAGTCTGGCTCGAATATGAACGACGGGCCATATGTACCCCGTGGCGCCGTTCTGCACACCGACGCGTGATGCAAAGCGAAACGGTCAACATACCGAGGAGACGTCGATGAAGATCCCCGAGCCTACCAGCAGGGCGGTCAAGCTGCGGGAACAGACCTGCCAGGGCCCGATGATGTCTGAACTGCCATCTCATACCTGGGGATTGCGGAGAGATCTGCATCTCTACGAAGGCTGGGTCGACGCCGAAGGCCGGCCGACGACGCGCTTGCGCCGTTGCGCAAGCCGGGCCTACCGAATGGATCATACCGCGGTTGTGATCAATGACCACGAGTTGATAGTCGGTTGTCCGGACCTCTCCGCGCTCACTGAGAGCGAACAGAGACGACTTGCCGAGATTGGCGAGATGGCGCGCCGGTGCATCCCCCCGGTGCGAGGCATCTATGACCACATGGCCATGGACTACGAGAAGCTCATCACCGTCGGGGTCGACGGCCTGGCATCGGAGATCCGGCAACGTCGCAAGGCCCTGAACCCTCAATTGCCTGACAGCATCGCGAAGGATGAGTTCTACCAGGGGTGCCTGATGGAGCTCAACGCTCTCCTGGGGATGGCGAGTCGCTACGTCGAGCGCGCCCTGGCCATGGCGGAGAACGCCCCGCCGGGGCGAGCCCGCGAGTTGCGGGAGATCGCCGATATCCTGACGAAAGTGCCTGCGCGGCCGGCGCAGACTTTCCGCGAGGCCTTGCAGAGCATACACTTCTACACCTTCATGCTGTGGGGCGACTATCAACTGGGACGTCCCGACCAGTACCTGATAGACCTGTACCGTGCCGACGTGGCAGCGGGCCGGTTGACTCCCGAGAGCGCGCTGGAGCTAATCGACTGCTTCTGCCTGCTCTATTCGGCCTACCACCCGAAGGGATCGGCGGTCGGTTTCATGGTCGGCGGGCGGGATCCCTCGGGAAGAGCCGTCAACAACGAGCTGACCTACCTGCTTTTGCAGAGCATAGCCCACACCCGAATGGCGTACCCCGGAATCGGCCTGTGCGTGCACGATGAGACACCCGATGATCTGCTGGAGCTGGCGGTGGACATGCTGGCAGAAGGCTACTCACACCCGGCGATCTTCAACGACGAGGCCATCACCCGGGGACTGATGGACTTGGGCTTGCCGGAGCGCGATGCACGGCACTACGTGCACAGCTCGTGCGTGGAGATCACGCCCTGCGGGCAGTCCGGTTGCTGGGTCTTCAGCCCAACCATAAACACGCCGGCCCTGCTTCTGGAAGTCATGAGGGACAACGATGACTGTGCCGACGTGGCAGAACTGACGGCAGCCTATGAGCAGGCGTTGCGCGCGAAGGTCCTGTCTGAGGTCAATGCCCAGAAGCTGTTGCAGTTGGAGCGCTCCAGGAACGGCACGGACAGCTTGCTTTCGTCGTGTCTTGTAAATGACTGCCTCAAGGCGGGGAAGAGCGTTGACGAGGGAGGCGCGAACTACAATTTCATCATGCCCACGTTCCTGGGGCTGGCCAATCTGGTGGACTCCATCGCCGCTGTGGAGACACTGGTCTTTGATGAGAAGGAACTGACCATGGGCGAGTTCTGCCGGATACTCATGGACGACTTCACGGGCAGCGAGGCGCTGCGCAAGCGGATCGTGAACAGACTCCCGCATTTCGGCAACGACGAGCCTACCACCGACGGCCTCATGCGGGAAGTCTCGGAGATGATAGTGCGCTCGTGCGAAGGGATCGTCAATCTGTTCGGCGCGAGAGCCATACCGGGCGCCTATTCGTACCGGGAGCACGTCACTCAAGGGGAGAAGACACCGGCGACTCCGGACGGCAGAAGAGCGTACACTGCCTTCGCTCCGGCTGCTTCCCCGACGCAGGGGAGTGACATAAGCGGCCCGACGGCTTCCATTTTGTCCTCAACTTGCTGGGATCAAGTGCCATTCATGGGCGGGGTCGCTGTCAACTTCCAGTTCCAGCCGTTGGGGGCCGCAACTCATAGCAGCATCAAGGCTGTCATCAAGACCGCCATCGCCCGAGGCGGTTTGCAGCTTCAGGTCAACTGCGTCTCCACAGAGACCCTCCTGGACGCGCGGGAGAACCCGGAGAACCACCGGGATCTTGTAGTGCGCATTGGTGGGTACAGCGACTTCTTCACCTCCCTATCGCCTCAGATGCAGGATGAGATTGTGATGCGAACGCTGCATACGTAGCCCGGAGAGAAGACGGGCAGTTGATCCCCCCTTCGCATCGGTCGTTCTCCTCTCGCGTCCTTTGCGTCGAGCCACTGCGATCCCGCGGCCCGATCACTCGGGCTCGTCTGGCAGCCGGCCGACTGTGCGATGCGCGCGGTTCCATTGGCCCCCGCGGGCGGTCTATCCGCGTGGCAGCTGCGAGCTGGTGTCCACATTGATCTCCTGTAGGCGCTTGCTGAGACACCGGTGCAGCCGCTCCACGGCCCACGGCACGGCCTCAAGCCCCTGAAATCCCACTCTCAGCCCCGCCAACTCCTCTCCCGGGAGCATGCGCGCGTATTCCGGCAACTCGTAACCCGAGATCAACGGTAAGGGTCTCCAGACTGCCCCGACGTACATGCGGCCCCGCCTCTCGCGAGTGGCGATGATTTGCAGCCGGAACTCCAGGTCGATCTCCCACAGTTCCGCCACACCATCAAGAGTCTGCAGCACCTGCGCGAGGTCAGCCAGGAACTCCACCATCGCCCACCCGTAGACTGCGAAGGTAGGAGATAGGGTCAGACCGGGCACCCCCAGCGAGGCCGTGAGACGCACCTCATTCCTCGGGGAGTCACCAGCAGGAGGTTCGAGGCCCAGCCCCAGCTTCAGCAGGCGTCCGTGAACGTCGTTCCGCCCTCGGAGAAGCTCGCACTCAAGTGGGCACTCCATCCGTTTCACCATATCCTCTCAGGTCAAGGGGCGTTGACCATAACTTGGGTGCCAATTATACCAGTTTACGCCGTCAATCGGGCCTATGTGACAGCAGGAGCAGGAAGCGACGGAGAACTGCCTCGTGTCGTACTCGTAGTA
>JALGSS010000344.1 GCA_029821745.1 Candidatus Zipacnadia bacterium | reverse complement strand
GGCTGGTTTTCTTCGTGCTGCTCGGCCTCGCGTTCCGTCACCTGCCATACCAGGCCATTGGCTCGCTCTACGGGGCAAACCGGCTGCGCATCAAGCCGCTGAGCTTCGAGGACTTCGTCCGCAGCTTCGAAGGACCGCCGACACGGCGCCAACGGGTGATCACATCCGCTGTCAGGGCGGTTGCGCTGCTGTTCCTTGCCATCTGGGTGTTCGTCATCCTTGCAGTGGCCTATCCCTGGGACCGCATGGCCATCGACACGATGTACGCCGAAAGCATCGGTGCTGCTGTCCACGAGCGTCTCGGCTCCGAGCTGGTCGAGGAAGTTAACGCATACTCGCCCGTTGGTGATGAGCCGCCCGGTTGGCCCGGCCTGGGCGACGCGTGGGAGTCCCTGCGGACCATCGCCGGATTCCCGCCACCTCCGCCGCTGCCCAGCACTGCGTGGGGATGCCACCACATCTACGTCAAGCTCGATCCCGGCGTCTCAGCGGAGGCGCGAGAGGAGTTGCTTCGCAAGACCTACGAGGCCCTGCGCGAGGCGGGGGCGAAACAGTATTGGTGGGTGATCGTGCGGGGGCGCGAGCGAGGCAACGTGACGTACGGCATGTACCCGCGCGAGCCTCGACCGGGTTTTCTGCAGACGATGGAGAGGCGACCGTTCACGTCGGGCGAGGACGCCTGATGGCCGACGCGAGCCCCATAGCTTCATGGGCGTGGGGTGTCACGATGTGTGTGACGGGAAAACTCATGGGCGTGGGGTGTCACGGTGTGTGTGACGGGGCCCCACGCGACGGCATACAATGGGCGAAAGCGAACCCAACAAACTCATGGGCGTGGGGTGTCACGGTGTGTGTGACGGGGCCCCACGCGACCGCACACAATGAGCCAGTCTAGCCGCTGGACAACATGCTCCCGCGAGGACTGCCGTGGCCCGGGCACGCTGCTGGTGACTGCCAATCTGGCCCGGCCCGCGTCGGTTTTCCGCGACACGGCGACGGTCCGCGTATTCCGCGAGGCGCTGAGGGCACATATTCTCAGACGTGGCTGCGATGCGCCGGCGTATTGCTTCATGCCCGATCACCTGCACCTCGTCAGCAGTGGCCTCCGCGACCAATCTGACGCATGGCTGGCGGTCGTGGATTTCAAGCGCGAGACAGGCGAGTGGCTCAGGGAGAATGGCAGGGGCGCTCGGTGGCAAAGCGGCTTCGATGTGCGCCTGCTCTGCAGCCCTCGGTCGGTCGAGGATGCTTGCTTCTATGTGTGGAATAATCCCGTCTTAGCTGGTCTGACACGAGCCTGGCAGGACTACGAGTTCTCTGGAGAAATGCGCGAAGCACGGTAGAGGTGGACCTTTTCAGGGACCATCGTGGGGCCCCGTCACACACACCGTGACACCCCACGACCATGCAGAGGGGGGCACGCGACGCGACACCCCACGACCATGTAGGAGGGGGGCATACGACGTGACACCCCACGACCATGTAGTATTGGCCGTTGAGTTCGGGAGGCAGTGAAGAATGAAGCGTCTGCATGTATGCATCGTTGTCGGCGTCCTCATCTCGCTCATGGCCGCGCATGCGGCGGCGGATGACTACGTCGACATGCTCAAGCAGAAAGTGCCGCGGTATGAGCGGTTCACCACCGGCCGCTTTGCGCCGATGTATGAGCCGCTGGCTCGGCAGATGGTCCTCGACTACAAGCTGAAGACCGGCGTTGCGGTGGAGATCGGCGGCAGTTGCAGCCCGTTTCTGATGCACCTGGCCCGGAAGACAGAGATGACCTGCTACGCCCTGGATATTGATGTCTGGGCGATGCGTCTGCTGGGCGTCATGGTCGACGAGGCTCAGTTGACGGGGCGCGTAATCCCCGTCGAAGGAGACGTGCAGGATCTGCCCTTCAAGGACAACTTCGCCGACCTCATCTTCAGTCGAGGGTCAATCCCCTTCTGGCCCGATCAGACCCTGGGATTGCGAGAGTGCTACCGCATCCTGAAGCCCGGCGGGGTGGGGTACATCGGCCACGGCGGGTTCGGGCGTCTGCTTGAGCCCGAGGAACGGGCGAAGATGGTCAAGTGGCGTCTGGGCTGGGGGAAGAACGAGGAGAACCGCCCTGAGGGCTGGCGCGGCCCGAAAGAGGGCATGCTCGACATGGCCCGCGAAATAGGAATCAAGGAGTTCCGGCTGATCAAGGAACCCCAGGTGGGCTGGTGGCTGGAGTTCCGCAAGTAGACCGTTCCAGAGCACGCCGGCGACGCCCGGACGATCCGGGGCCGGCACATTCAGCGAGGTGCCTGATGTCTGACACCCCCGAACGAACCGTTTTGAAGACCGACCTGGTGTACGACTATGGCGATGGGCTGCTGATCATCGCCTCCGACCGCATCTCGGCCTTCGATGTGATCATGGCCAACGGGATCCCCGGCAAGGGGAAGATCCTCACCCAGCTTTCGCTGCACTGGTTTTCCCTGTTGGGCGAGGTCCTGCCGAACCACCTGATCAGCGCCGACATGGCCGACTTCCCCGCGCCCGTGCAGGAGTTCGGGGATATCCTCGACGGGCGGACGATGTGGTGCAAGAAGGCCGAGGTCATCCCCGTTGAGGCGATTGTGCGAGGGTACCTCGCCGGCAGCGGCTGGAAGTCCTACCAGAAGACGAGTGAGGTCTGTGGCGTCAAGCTGCCGCCGGGACTCGTGCAGTCCGAGAAGCTGCCTGAGCCGATCTTCACCCCGACCGCGAAGGCCGAGAGCGGCCACGACTGGGACATGACCCAGGCGGAAGTCGAGGACCAGATCGGCAAGGAACTGGCGGATAAGCTGCAGTCCAAGGCCATCGAGTTGTACATGACCGCCTCCGAGTACGCCGCCGATCACGGGTTCATCATCGCCGACACCAAGTTCGAGTTCGGGCTCGTGGACGGAGAGATGATCCTCATCGACGAGGTCCTGACGCCGGACTCGTCGCGCTACTGGGACGTCAACAAGTACGAGCCGGGCAAGCCCCAGGAGGCCTTCGACAAGCAGTATGTGCGGGACTACCTGGAGACCCTGGACTGGAACAAGGAGCCGCCCGGCCCGGAGCTTCCCGGCGAAGTCGTGGCGCGTACGCGGGAGATCTACCAGGAGACCTTGCGACGGCTGACCGGGTAGGCGAGCAACGTGGCTGCGCCCCCAACAAGCTTCGAGCAGAAACTGATCGCGGCCGTCGAGCGCTACGAGATGTTGGCGTCCGGCGACCGCGTTCTGATTGCGCTGTCCGGCGGGCAGGATTCGCTGGCTCTGCTTCACTGCCTGCATGCGCTCGCGCCGGACCTGGGCGTTGAGCTTGCCGCGGGGCACCTGCACCACGGAATGCGCGGGGCTGAGGCCGACGCGGACGAGGAGTGCCTGCGCGAGCTGTGTGAGTCTCTTCCCGTTCCCTTCTTCAGCGACCGGGTCTGTGTGCCCGATCTGGCGCGGGAGCGTGGGATATCCGTGGAGGAGGCAGGGCGCGCGGCACGGTACGAATTCCTGCGCGGCGTGGCAGCGCGCGAGGGGTTCACGAAGCTTGCCCTGGGCCATACAGCCACCGACCGGGCCGAAACGGTGCTGATGAACATCCTGCGCGGATCGGGCCTGGAAGGCCTGCGGGGCATTCCGCCGGTCAACGGTGAGATCATCCGGCCACTGATCCTGCTCACCCGCGAGGAGACCGGGGCGTACTGCAACCAACACGGGCTTGAGCCGCGCCTGGACCGCACCAATCTTGATACTGACGCGTACCTGCGCAATCGTCTGCGGTTGAAGCTGGTGCCGCAGATTCAGGAGGAGTACGCGCCGGGAGTGATGCCCGCGCTGCTGCGGCTCGCTGAGGCCGTGGAACAGGAGTTGCAGTGGACCCAGCCGCAGGTGCAGGACGCCTTCGATGGCGCCCGGTCGGGGACTGAGTGCGGCCTCGGGCTGAAGCTCGAGGCATTGCAGGAACTCCCCGAAGGACTGCTGGCGCGGGTGTTGCGGAGGGGGATTCACGACCTGGCGGGCAGTCTGGCCGGGTTCACTTCTGCACATGTCGCGGCCCTTGTGGGGCTCGTGCGAGACGGCGAAACCGGGAATTGCGTGGACCTGCCCTTTGAGATTCGTGCGGAACGCGGCTATAATCTCTTGACCCTGACGGCTTCGCGACCTGTTGCGGAGGAACCTGACGACTGGGAGATTGTGTTGATTCCTCCGGGCGTCGTGCATCTGCCCGTCGGCGGGATGCTGTCTGGCCGGTTCTCCCCCTTGCCCGCCAATCCACAGGCCGCAGGCCCGTGTGAAGCGTACCTGGACGCGGATATTGTGGGCGAAGCGCTCGTGGTCAGGAACTGGCGAAAAGGCGAGCGCATCTGCCCGCTCGGCATGAAGGGTTCCAAGAAGCTCCAGGACGTATTCGTCGACGCGAAAGTCGCGCGGCGGGAACGAGTGAGAACGCCGGTTGTTCTTACTTCTACAGGTGAGATCCTGTGGGTGGCTGGTGTGTGTGTGTCCCGGGTGGCGGCGCTGACGCCGGAAACGGCGCGGTGTATCCACCTGAGTTGGGCGCGCGCCCGGTCGCCCATTGACGACCCAGACACCCACTGAGGAGGTCGGGCTAAGGCTCGGCGGAATGAATGAATAAGCAGAATCCCGTTGTCCTGGTACTCATGGTGATCGCGTGTGCGCTCGCGATCTGGATGGTCCCCCGGCTGTCTGATCAGACGCCACCGAAGAAGTTCGATAACCTCTCGGAGTTCTACGCGGCCCTCCAGGCCGGTTACTTCTCCGAGTTGACGGTCATCGGGGAGCGCCGAGTCGACGGCAAGTTCGGTAGCAAGGCGAAGGGGAAGTTCGAGACGAAAGAGGGGAAGGACTACGAGTCTTTCCTCATCGACGTCAGCCTGGACCCCGAGACGATCCGGGAGATCACCGAGTTGGCCCCCAAGGAGACGAAGGTCGCTGTTAGCCACGGGCGATGGCCGGATCGGTTGCTGCAGTTGGCCGGCAATGTCATCATCCCCCTCGCGATCCTCATTTTCCTGTGGGTTTTCTTCACCCGGCAGATGCGAATGGGCGGCGGACAGGCGCTGTCCTTTGGCCGCAGCCAGGCCAAGCTGCTCGGCGACAACTTCGAGAAGGTCACCTTCGACGACGTCGCGGGGATGAAGGAAGTCAAGGAGGAGCTGGAGGAAGTCGTCGAGTTCCTCAAGTACCCGGAGAAGTTCCGCGCCCTCGGGGCGAAGATCCCCCGGGGCGTGCTGCTCGTAGGACCTCCCGGGTGTGGCAAGACACTCCTCGCCCGTGCGGTGGCCGGTGAGGCAAACTGCGCGTTCTTCTATATCAGCGGCTCGGACTTCGTTGAGATGTTCGTCGGCGTCGGTGCATCCCGCGTGCGCGACCTGTTCGACCAGGCCAAGGTGCACCTGCCGGCCATCGTCTTCATCGACGAGTTGGACGCCGTCGGCCGGCTGCGTGGCGCCGGGCTGGGTGGCGGACACGATGAGCGCGAGCAGACCCTCAATGCCCTGCTCGTGGAGATGGACGGGTTCGACCCGAACGCGGACATCATCATCCTCGCGGCCACCAACCGCCCGGACATCCTCGACCCGGCGCTGCTTCGCCCGGGCCGCTTCGACCGGCGGATTATCGTCGACAACCCAGACGTCAATGAGCGCGAAGCCATCCTGGGCATCTACACCAAGGACAAGCCGACCGGCGAAGATGTCGATATCCGCACCCTTGCTCGTCGCACGCCCGGTTTCTCAGGCGCAGACATCGAGAACCTGGTCAATGAGGCAGCGCTGCTGGCTGCCCGGCGTGACAAGACCCGCATCGACATGCACGAGTTCGACGAAGCCATCGAGCGCGTGATCGCCGGGCCGGAGCGGCGCAGCCGCGTTATCCGAGACCGCGAGCGCAATATTCTCGCGTACCACGAGGCCGGACACGCCCTGGTCGGCTGCATGTTGCCGGACTTCGACACCACCTACAAGGTCACCATCCTGCCCCGTGGCATGGCGCTGGGGTACACCATCAGCCTCCCGGATGAAGACAAGTACCTGATTACGCGCAAGGAGCTGATGGCCCGCGCGACCCAAGCGCTGGGTGGCCGGGCAGCCGAAGTGCTCGTGTTCGACGACATCACCAGCGGCGCGGCCAACGACATCGAGAAGGTCACCGAAATGGTCCGCCAGATGGTGACGGAGTTCGGGATGAGTGACGAGCTGGGTCCCCTGACATACGGCAAGAAGCACGGTCCCGTTTTCCTCGGTCGAGATATCGCCGAAGAGCGGAACTACAGCGAGGACATAGCCCGGCAGATCGACGCGGAGATCCGGCGCATCATCGATGACGCCTTCGCCCGCGCCGTCGACATCCTCACCGAGAACCGCGACAAGCTCGATGCGCTGGTGGAGGTTCTGCTCGAGAAGGAGACCCTCGACCAGGAGGAAGTCGCGTCGATGATTGCGACGGGCAGGCTCCCCGAAGTGACTGATGAGCCCGAGCCACCGGTCGAGGCGGACAGCGACGTCGAAGTGCAGCCCAATGCAACGCCCGTGGTGCCTCCACCGGGGGACCCCAGTCCGCTGCCGGAGGCGGGAGGCGGGGCATAAGCCCTCCCTCGGTGCATTCTCAGCAAACCCATCGCCGGCCCCGCGCTACAAGCGCGGGGCCGGATTGAAGTCTGCGAAGCACCGTTGCGGCAGGTGCTTGGGCGAACGCGGCGAACAATGTCAGTGTCGGCTCGGGCGGCGCCAAGTGGGGGGGTAATACGGCACACACTGCACCTGCAACTGCAGCCTGCATGAGCGCAAATCAGCGACCGACGGTGTTGGTTGCAGTCGCCTAAGGAAGTAGGCCCGTGAAAACTGGGAACGACGTTCTGACGGCCGTCCGGGAGCAGATGTCGAGCGGCCACTTCGACCGCGCCGCTCAGATCTGCCGGCAGCAACTCGCCTCATCCCCGTCGGATGTACCCATGCTGGCGCTGCTCACCCTCGTCTGTGAGCGGACCGGCGATATGGGACAGGCGCGCGAAGTCGCGAGCCGTTGGGTGGAGGCAGCCCCACTGGACGCCCACGCCCATTACCGCCTGGCGATGATTGAGCAACGCCTCCAGAACTACGGTGCGGCCATGCAGCGCCTTGCGTACGCCGTGGATTTCGCCGGCAGCGACGAGCACGTGGCCCGTGCTGCCGATGAGGCGAGGGTCGCCTTGGACGCCGTGCAATTGCAGCAGATCATCGCCCTGCGCGACGTCGACTATGAATTCGAGGTGTGGCTGCGTCTGGCTCCGGAACAGGCGCTGAACCAGCGGGGTTTCTCGCTGAGCGACGACGCCCTGCGGCATTTCATCCTAGCTAGCGAGCACTCCAAGGCTGAATATGGTCCGCACCCGCCTCGACCTAGCTGAGCGAGGGCTCCGCGGGTGACGGCTTCCCCGTGACCATCATGTCCCCGAACTCCCCTGTGATCTATCTCGGACTCGGCAGCAATCTGGGTGAGCGCGCTCGGCAACTCGCGCGCGCCGCTCTTGGCGTCGCGCTGCTACCCGGGGTCGACCTGCTGCGGCTCTCGCCCGTCTACCGGACGGCGCCGTGGGGCGTGACTGAGCAGCCCGACTTCCTCAACATGGTGTTGTCCGCGAGGACACTGCTCCCGCCCGAGGAGCTGCTGAAGGCGGCCAAGGGTCTCGAAGTGGCGCTGGGACGGGTGCCGGGGCCGAAATGGGGGCCACGCGCCATCGACGTCGACATCTTGCTCTACGGCGACAAGCACGAGGCCCTGCCGTCCCTGAACATTCCTCATCCGCGGATCGCCGAGCGCCAGTTCGTGCTCGTGCCGCTGGCGGACCTTGCCCCGTCCGTGGTTGTAGCAGACTGCCGGACGGCCGCCGATCTCGCCCGGCCCGATGGCGGGGAGATCGAGCGGATCGGGTCACTGCGCGCCGCCAT
>JALGSS010000343.1 GCA_029821745.1 Candidatus Zipacnadia bacterium | reverse complement strand
CCGGATCGTCTCGTGCTCCACTTCATCGACCACGCGTATGGCCCCGGCGAGTTCATGCACGGGCGTGGCGAGACGGAACTCGTGCGCGAGATTCCGGTGAGATTGGCCCCCGAACTGGGAGCAGAAGTCTCGCGGGCGGTGTTAGAATCAGAGGGTGTGGAGATCGCGCGCACCGAGGGTGGTTTTGTGCTTCCGGCGCTGGGTCTGCACGCCGCGGTGGGCCTATACAGATAGGTTGCACGCAGGCGCATCGCCGTTCCCATCGCCACACAGCCCCCGGCCTGAGTTCCGGCCCGGCTGAACGTGACGGTCTTGTGGCGTGCCGTTTACACGCGCTTTACCATACGGGCCCCCGAGCGCTTGACTTGGGGGCCTTGCGCTGGCTATCCTAGACCTATTCGTAACAGGTCTGCAACTGCTTGTTGTGCAGCAGTTCCTAAAGAATCGAGAGAGTATTGACTACCGCGCGCAAGAGAATCTTCCTTCTCGGCTCCACGGGCTCCATCGGCCGCCAGACGCTGGATGTGATCGCGTCCCACCCGGAGCGTTTCGAGGCCGTCGGCATGACGGCGGGCAGCGACGTGGCGTCGCTGATTGAGCAGGCGCAACGGTTCAACTGTGGCGTGCTCGGAGTCGGGCGCCAGGAAGCGGGAGATGACCTGCGGGCGTCCGCGACGGCAGCCACCGTCGGCGTCGGCCTGGACGCGATCGGCGACCTCATCGAGCAGACCCAGCCCGACCTGGTCGTCGGAGCGATTTCCGGGATCGCCGGTCTGGGGCCGGTGCTGCGCTCCCTGTCCCTGGGGATCGACGTGGCCCTGGCGAACAAGGAACCCCTCGTCGCCGCGGGGGAGCTGGTCACAACGGCGGCTGCCCGCGCGGGCGTCCGGTTGCTGCCCATCGATTCTGAGATATCCGCCGTGTTCCAGTGCCTTGAGGGCAGGCCACCGGAGCACCTGCACCACGTCATCCTGACGGCTTCGGGCGGCGCGTTCAGAGACTACCCGAAGGAGCAATTGGCGCAAGTCACGCCCGCGATGGCCCTTGACCACCCGACGTGGAACATGGGGCGCAAGATCACCGTCGATTCCGCGACCCTGGCGAACAAGGGTTTCGAGGTCTTCGAGCTCAAGTGGATGTTCGACCTGGATTTCTCGCAGATCGAGATCCTGGTCCATCACCAGAGCATCATCCACTCGATGGTGGAGTTCATTGATGGGTCCACTCTGGCGCAGCTCTCATTGCCTGATATGCGGTTCGCGATTCAGTATGCACTGACGTGGCCCGAGCGTCTGCCCACTAGTTACCCTCGCCTCAACCTGGCGGACGCGGGGCCTTTGACCTTTGATACGCCCGATTTCGACCGGTTCCCGAGTCTGCGGCTGGCGTTCGATGCAGGCAAGGCGGGGCGCAGTTATCCGGTCGTCCTCAATGCCGCCAACGAACGGGCCGTGGAGCTGTTCCTGGACGAGAAGATCGGCTTCACGCAGATTCCCGAGTTCGTTGAGCATGCGCTGGAAGAACATGAGCCCGTGGACGTGAAGTCGCTGGATGTCGTGATGGCGGTCGACGCGGGGGCGCGTCAGGCTGTCAGCCGTATGGTCCCGCGCCGCTAGGCGAAGGGACTCCCGCGGGGGCGGGAAACTGGAAGGTGGATGGTCAGATGGAGATGTTACTATCGGGCGTCAACTCGCTCCTCGCCATCGGCGTGGTGCTGGGACTGTGTCTGTTCTTTCACGAGGCAGGCCATTTCCTGGCGGCCAAGGCATGTCGCATGGGCGTGTATGAGTTCGCGCTCGGTTTCGGCCCTGCCCTGTACAAGCGCAAGATGAGGGACACGGTCTACTCCATTCGGAGTCTGCCTCTCGGTGGCTTCGTCCGGATCGCCGGCATGGACGGCGAGGACCGCGATGCCCCAAACAGCTTCTACAGTCGCCCCTGGTGGCAGGGCCTGTTCGTTATCGTTGCCGGGGTTCTCATGAATATCGTTCTCGCTGTCCTGGTCTACTGGACCGTCTACGTGTTCTCGGGAATTCCGGCGCCGGACAGCACAGAGGTCATCATCAGGAAAGTGTTCGCTGGTGACCCCGCGGAAACCGGAGGCATGAAGGTCGGCGACAACATCATCGGGGTCGGGGGCAGCTACCGCTGCACGGAGATCGTCGCCGTCGATGAGGGATCTCTCGCGGAGAAGATGGGGCTGAAGGCCGGGCACCGGGTCTTCCAGATCGGCGATGAGCAGGTCTCGATTCCCGGCGATATCCTCGAACAGCTCAAGGCCGCCGGGGACAAGCCCCCCAAGGTCTGGGTCATGAACGGCGAAGGCGAGAGCATCGAGGAACGGGTCTTCTCGGTCGATCCGCCGCCTCCCTCAGCGCTGGCTGACGTACCCGCCGAACTGAGTGGGGAAGAGGGAGACCGCCTCGCCAAGCAGATTCTCGGCGCTCGGTTTGCCCCCCTGGATCAAGAAACTGCGCACACGTACATCTCCACTCGCCCGGACGAGCGCCTTACTCTGACTGTCCTGCGTGATGGCGAGACGGTGCACTTGGCTGTCACGCCCGAGAGCAAGTACGCGCGCGTGGGCATGGTAGACGACGGGGGCAAACTGCATAGCCCCCACCGGCTCGTGGGACGAATCGGCATCACCCTCGGGCCGAGGCTTGAGCGCGTCGGCGTCTTCGAGGGCTTGAAGCTTGGGGTGGTGCAGTCCTACGGGGCCGTGGCGATGGTCATCTTGTCGCTGAAGGCGATGATCGTCGGGCAGATTGCCGCCGAGCCCACAGGACCCATCGGTATCATGGCGATGACCGCCGAGACCGCCAAGCTCGGGTGGGCCGCCGTGCTTACGTGGTGCGGGTTTATCAGCGCCAACCTTGCGGTCATCAATATGCTGCCGATACCGCCCTTCGACGGCGGGCAGTCGGTACTGATAATCATCGAGGCCGCGCTGCGCCGCCGGATCAACGAGGCGCTCGAGATGGCCGTGCGACTCGCCGGGCTGGCACTCATCCTTGTCCTGTTCGCCTGGCTGGCTTACGGCGACATCCTGAACTTGGTCAAGTTCCGTACGTACTGAGGCCCTTCCCATGGCTCGCGACAACTCATCCCTGTGGCCCCGCCGACAGACCCGTCAGGTCTCTGTCGGCGGCGTACTTATTGGCGGGTCGGCTCCGGTGTCGATCCAGAGCATGACCAAGGCCGACACAGCCGACGCGGACGCGGTGCTCGAGCAAATCAAGCGCTGTGTCATCGCCGGCGCGGACATCATGCGCGTAGCGATCCCGCGGCGTGACGTCCTCGACGGCTTCCAGCGGATCTGCGAGGAAAGCTCCGTGCCGATCGTCGCTGATATCCACTTCGACTATCGTCTCGCCGTCGAGGCAGCCCGGCGTGGTGCGGCCAAGTTGCGCATCAACCCGGGCAACATCGGTGACGACGAGCGTGTGGCGCGGGTCGTCGAGGCGGCGCGGGAGGCCGATATCCCGATCCGCGTCGGCGTCAATGCCGGCTCGCTGGAGAAGGACCTTCTGGAGACCTATGGAGCTCCCACGGCCCGGGCCTGCGCGGACAGCGCCGTTCGGAGCGTCCAGCGGATGGTTGACCTCGGCTTCGACGATCTCGTGGTCTCCATCAAGGCGTCGGATGTCCACCGGACCGTGGAGGCCAACCGCCTGTTCTCCGAGGGCAACGACTACCCGGTCCACTTGGGCGTGACTGAGGCCGGGTTCGGCGAATCGGGCATCGTGAAGTCCTCGATGGGCGTCGGCATCTTGCTGTCAGACGGAATCGGCGATACCATGCGCGTGTCGCTGACTGACGACCCCGCCGAAGAGGTGCGGGTCGCCCGGCAGATACTCAAGAGCATCGGCCTGCGCTCAGGCCCGGAGCTCGTCTCGTGCCCCACGTGTGGCCGGTGTCGGGTGGATCTGCCAAAGCTGGCGCGGGAAGTCGGCGGGATCTTGGAGGACGTGGAAGAGGACATTGTGGTGGCGGTGATGGGGTGCGAAGTGAACGGCCCTGGTGAAGCGCGCGAGGCGGATATTGGCGTCGCCGGGGGCAAGGGCAAAGTCACGCTGTTCCGCAAGGGGGAGATCGTCCGCACCGTCCCGTTCGCCGAGGCAGCGGCGGCTTTGCGTGTGGAGATCGACGATCTGTGCCGCGCACGACGCGAAACGTGATCGCTGCAATCAGGCCCGGGCCACTGTCGGCCCGGCCTTGGGGCCGCCAAGGCGGCTATCCCCATATCCGGACGTGGAGTTTTCTCACTGTGAACATCAAAGTCGTGGCGTGTGGCGTTTTTGAGCCTGAACTACTTCATCTCGTGGGCGAGACCGACAGCGACATCACCCTGGTGATGCTCGACGCCGGTCTGCACGCGACTCCGGACCTTCTCCGCTTGCAGGCCCAGGAGCAGATCGACGCAGCCGTCGGGCATGGCTACGACGGCATCGTCCTCGGGTACGGGCTCTGCGGGCGCGGCACGTCCGGACTCCTGGCCCGCGACACGCCCGTGATCATTCCCCGCGTCCATGACTGCATGACCCTCTTCATGGGATCGCGGGAGGAATACCGCCGCCAGTTCTCCAAGCACCCGGGCACCTTCTACACCACGCCCGGCTGGTATGAGAAGAAGTCCATCGCCGAGGAGCCGCTGCGCAAGCGCGTGCGCTCGACCGACGATGTCCGCAGCGACGCGCGGTTCGGCGAACTCGCGGCGAAGTATGGGGAAGCCAACGCCGAGCACATCATTTACTTCTTCGAGAGCTGGCAGCGGAACTACACCCGGGCCGCCTTCATCGACACCGGCGTAGGCGATCGCGATCGCTACGCCCGGTACGCCAAAGATATGGCCGAGGATTTCGGCTGGACTTACGAGGAAGTGCCGGGCGACATCTCCCTGCTCGAAGACCTGCTCGCGGGCAAGTGGGATGACGAGCGGACCCTCGTCCTGAGGCCGGGGCAGCGTTCCGTGCTCAGCGGGGATGAGCGGATCTTCGATGCGGTCGACGTGCAGACCGCGGGTGGCGCAGTCTGCTGCAACGCATCTGCCTCTGCACCCGTGAAGCCGGTGGATCGCAGCACGCGCGCCCATGTCGTGCTGCTGGAGCCCGAGGCCATCGACGATCCGAGCGATGACACCGGCGCCGGCGACGAGCCAGAGACTGGGCCCGACCACCTCATCGGGCTGGGCATTGACGCCGGCGGCACGTACACCGACTGCGTGCTCTACGACCTGCAGACCGAGAACGTGCTCGCCAAGTCCAAGGCGCTGACCACGCGCCAGGACCTCATGATCGGGATCAACGAGGCCCTGGACCGGCTGAACGTGGACGCCCCTGAGCGGATCCGCCTGGTGGCGCTGTCCACAACCCTCGCGACCAACTCCATCGTCGAGAGCAAGGGCGGTCTGCCGGGCGCGATCATCATGTGCTCGGCTGTGGCCCGGGGGGTCGACATCGACTGGCAGCCGGTCCGCGTCGTCTCCGGGCAGATGAGCATCAGCGGGCAGGAGCTGGAAGTCCCGGATCGCGAGGAGATCGAGACCGCCATTGATGAGATGCTCGCGGCGGGCGTCGATGCCTTCGCCGTGTCCGGTTACGCCAGTGTCAAGAA